>CAWUUZ010000227.1:0-3979 GCA_963925745.1 uncultured Pseudomonadales bacterium | reverse complement strand
GTCAGCATCTGCTCAACCTAGAAAATGGTTCGCTGCATCCGGCCTATCTGTATTTCAAAGAATCGGGAGAAGAGCAGTACCAAGGATTCTTGGGTGTTCCCCTGATATTTCAGGGCGCAACCATTGGTGTTTTGGTCGTACAGGTATTAGCGACACGAAAATTTAGCGAGGAAGAAGAAGCCTTTTTGGTCACGCTGGCAGCCCATCTGGCCGGCAACCTCGGGCATTCGCAACGCGGCAAACTCATTGGCAGTGGTACTGCAGACGCGGGTGAGAGCCATGTGACAGGCATCAAGGGTGCACCGGGTATTGCCATCGCACCGGTGTTGCTCGTGGTGGATGAAAAGCAGCTCGAAGAAATAGACGATGTTGACTATTTGGGTCAAGCGGTTGAAACCACCCGGTTGTTTGAAGCCATTCAAGCGACATTAGAAGACTTTGAATCCCAGTCTGACAGTGGCATGGGCAATGCGAGTGACACGCTCAACGCCTTGTTAGAGGTCTATAGCATGCTGCTTAAGTCACCTGAATTGACCCACGACCTGAACTCAGGATTGGAAGCTGGCCTGAGCGCAGCCATGGCCTTAAAACAGGCTTTTCAACGTCAGGTAGCCAACTTTTCAGCCCTGGAAGACCCCTACTTACGCGCACGTTCAGAAGATTTCAAGGCCTTGGCGTCAAAGGTGTACCGCCATGTGTCTCAAGACCATGTGCACCATACTGTTGTCACCACGCCGGTCATCTTGGCGGGTCGTTTGATTAACGTTTCGCACTTAGCGCGCTTTGATGCCAAATTCTTGGCCGGTGTTATTTCAACAGAAGGTTCGGCGCTTTCACACACCAGTGTACTGGCCAGTGCGCTGGGTATCCCTGCGGTGATGGGTGTTGATTTTGGTGTTGTAAAACGGCTCAGCCAGAAAAATGTGATTCTTGATGGTAATCAGGGACAAATTATCGTCAATCCGCCAGAGCCAGTATTGAGCGCCTATCAGCGATTGCAGGAGCAGGCCAAGTCGCTTGATACCGATTTGAGTGTGTTAAAGCAGATGCCATCGGATACACGCGATGGGGTTAACATTATTTTGCACTCGAACACGGGACTGTTGGCAGACATTAAGCCAGGGCTTGAACGGGGCTCTCAGGGTATTGGTCTCTACCGATCTGAAATACCCTTTATGATGAACACCCACTTTCCGACAGAAGAAGAACAGGTCAAACAGTACCGTCAGATTCTGCAATCCTATGCCCCCTTGCCAGTAACCATGCGTACCCTAGACGTGGGTGGTGACAAACCCTTACCCTATTTCCCCATTCAAGAGGCAAACCCCTTTTTGGGATGGCGGGGTATACGCTTTACCCTGGACTATACCAACATCCTGCTTGAACAGGTTCGCGCCATGATCGTGTCTTCTGTGGGTACAGAGAACCTCAAAATCATGATGCCGATGTTTAGCCGTGAGGATGAGCTGACCCGCTTTATTAAGGTTATCGATCAGGCAGTGGCCCAATTACAGGCAGAAGGGCATGCTGTCGTGCGTCCCAAGGTGGGCGTCATGATTGAGGTGCCTTCATCGATGTGGTTGATAAAACGCATCGTGCACAATATTGATTTTATCTCGATTGGATCAAACGACCTGACCCAATATCTGTTGGCCGTAGACCGCAACAATGCACGGGTATCTGACCTCTTTGATTATTTTCATCCGGCCGTGTTAATTGCGCACAGGATGGTGATTCAAGAAGCCAAACGCTTAAAGCTGGAAGTCAGTGTGTGCGGTGAAATGGCGGGTGATCCCTTGGCGGTGGTGCTGCTCATCGGTATGGGTCTGACCCAACTCAGTATGTCAGCCTTTAAACTTCCACGGATTAAGGCCATTGTTCGGCATCTGAATACCTTGGAATGTCGTCTGGTGCTAGATCAGGCAATGGCACTAAGCGATGAGAAAGAGATTCGCGCGTTGATAAAGACCCATTTGATCAACAATGGTGCAGAGCGCTTCCTGTAACGATAGAAACCCAAACCCCATGGGTCAATCCCCGTTTCTCGCAACACAGGCGTTTAGGCGCCAAGCTGTGTTCCGCTGGGAAAGGGGGTTTTTAATGGGTGCTGTATCGCTCACGCGGTTTTTTCAGAACATGCGAATTGACAGCTAACGCTATATTACAGAGCATCTATAAATTACAAGCGAGAGCGGTCTGAATGTAAATCTGCATATACCGCTAATGCAATAACCGCTGTGGCGGTAAAAGAAACGGTTACTAGGCAATTATGATGAAACGAACCGCATTTGATTATGGAAGAACTTTATGCGATAGGGATGTTGAAGACTTCTTTCCTGAAGTTTCTGATACGATCAGTTATCTTAATAAAAGCTACGACCTGAGCATTGTTTCTTATTAGAAGCCTGATGATGTTGAGAAAAGAATCGAGAAATTGAAGCACTCAGGGTTGTGGCGTATGTTTCAAGGTGTAGGTTTTGTAGATCGACCTGAGGCCAAAAATGACGCTCTAGGTGAACTGCTGGATACTGACAGCCTGAACACCGAAGACATTGCCGTTGTTGATGACTACGTGATTCGAGGGATCGCGTGGGTGAATTCAAAGGGTGCAACGTCTGTTTGGTTTAGAAATGGAAAGTTCTCGGCAATAGAACCGAACGAAATTATGGGTAAACCTGACTTTGAAATAACGAATTTTGGCGAACTTTCTAGGTGCTTTTGACCTAGTAACAATCATAGGCACTGCGACTCGTAAACTCGAGCGTGCTACAGCGTTATGATTACAATCAATTAATGAATGAGTACGGAAATGAGTGAAAAAATGAGTCAATCTTCCTTAAACGCATTGAAAATTGCGTTTACTTATATGCCAAGATCAATTGAAGTAACCAAATTTGAGTATGGTGATAGATACCAAAAAGTTTTAGATCAGGTTGAAACAGTTCGAGAAATATTATTGATTAATGACGTTGATCCTGATGAGGTTTATGGCGAAATAAATCCCGAGAATACTCCTAACTCAACCTATTAATTTGATGGGCATTGCTTCGATGGCTGCTTGTCTATAGGTGACATTCGATAGGTGCTTATCTCTAGGTGGCTTTCGATAGGTGGCTTCAGCAGGTGCTGAGGAAGGGGCGGCGCAATGGGCTGAATCGGAATGCGCAGGATCGACTGGTTTTGGTCCGCCTGGAGTCTTTAAGCTAGGGCGGTTTCTAGCTCAGGGTTAGCTCAATGCAAGCGTAATGTGGCTGCTGGCATCGCTGCAAACTGCGTTAAGGTGTCGTGCTTAACACCCAACTTTAGGTCATAAAGCGGAATATGCGATAGACGCTGTTTCTTGGGTGAGCGCCAGGTCAAGATGGCAACAGCCGTTTTGGCGCGGTTAAATTCAGCAATAATACTGTCAACCGATCGGCTCGAAGAGCTGCGAACCACCAAGAAATGCTCTGGATTGAGGCCATAAAACTGACACTGGTGCTGCGTGGGCAATTCTTCAGGATCAATCAACACGATCCACCCGTTATGGGTACAGGAATACGCAATATCAAACCCAACGGCTGAAAGCCATGAGGGCGTGAGTGGTTGGGTCATCTCTACGGGTTCAACGTACCAAGATTGCATTTGCATAAAATTACCTCAGTGTTTTCATCATCGTGTCGCTCGTCGTTTAGGCTTACGCACAATTTTTTCTTATGGTTTTTATTCTTTGGGTGTAACCCACTGTGGGTGCCACCGAATTTGTTGCTGCATTTGTTGCTTCTTTTCTTTCTTCTTTTCTTTCTTCTTTTCTTTCTGATTCTTTGTATGTTTATACAGTACCTGTAAGAGTATACAGGTTTTTTGTTCTGTGCAACTTTTACTGTATAAAAAAACAGTTTGTTGCGCAGGCTGCCGCTAATTTTTTTCAAAGGGTGGATCGGAGACTGGAGAGCAGGAGGGCAGGCAGGTTGCAATCACAGGCGCCGAAAGGGGATTC
>CAWUUZ010000226.1:0-2605 GCA_963925745.1 uncultured Pseudomonadales bacterium | reverse complement strand
CCCGTCCAGGTTGCGATCCACAGGTCGCCTGCCTTGGTTTGGAGGGTCCAGTAGACAAAGGCATCGCCCAAGCCTTCTGGCACGTTATAGATCTGCCAATCGGTATTTTGCTCATCGAGCATCGCCAGGCCACCACCGTAGGTGCCGACAGCGATGCGCTCTCCTACCCGGGTGACGTTGAAAACGCCATTGGCCAACAAGCCATTACGGACCGAATAGAGCTGATAATCGTCATGTACGGTGTCATAGCGTACGGCGCCACCAGAGGTCCCAATCCATACCGTATCACCATCCGGAAAAATGCTTTTGACGTTGCGGTTACCCACTTCAAATTGGTTGAACTTGTTGCTGGGTGTTGTATTGCTTGGAGCGGTTTTGTTAGGCTCGGATTTGATAGTTGCTGGGCTGCTGCTCGGAGCCGGTGCGGCTGTAGATGCTGCGCCATGGTGGTCATCTGCACCACTGGCATCGTCATGGTGTGCATCTTCCGTGGTCTGTGCTGACGCTGTGGTCTGTGCGGACGCCGAGGTGCGGTATTTTGGAATCATCTGGCTGCTCGCTAGCCAGGCCAACAAGAGTGCTCCAATGAGCAAACTCAGGGCGAATAGTATTTTTTGGGTCGTGTTATTGGTCGTTTTCATGGCTTATTGTCTACCCGCTGTATCGCTGCTTTTCTGACCTATGCGAATCACCGCACCCCTGACGCCTGCCCAGATGTCGCCATTGGGCGCCTGTACGAGGGTATAGACATCTGACCCGGTTTTGTCGGTATTGGCGCGGAAGTTCTGCCATTTGTCACCGTCGAAACGGCTAATGCCGTGGTTGGTGCCAAACCACATGGCACCATCATCGGCCTGTATGACCACATAGACTAAATTTCCAGACAAACCATCGTCTGTGGTGTAGTTGTGCCAGGTATCGCCAATGAGTTGGCTTGCGCCACCACCCCAGGTCCCGGTCCAAATGGTGTCGTCTTCAGCGACAACCAAGGAAAAGACATAATTGGGGTTATAGGTTTCTTGGCCCGCATTCAGTATGCCAAGGTCGTGGCGAGAGCGGGTACCCAAACCCGTATTCACGCTAAAAGGCAGGGCATTGGCATTGTCTGCACCCAGTCCGTCGTCATGGTTCCAATCCACCCAGTGCTCGCCATCAAACATGGATACACCACCTTCGGTACCAAACCAGACGCGGCCGTCACGATCGACATCCAGTCCATAAACCCACTCGTTAACCAATTCCTTTACATAGGTAGTCATCTCGAGCGTATCGCGGTCAACGCGGGTGGCTCCTGCCCAGGTGCCGACCCAGAGCGATCCATCGGGGTGGTTTGCAAAGGAATAAATCCAGTAGTCGGCCAGACCATGCATGGGAAAAAACGTGCGCCACGGCTGCTCTGCATCCGCTTTATACCGGCTCATGCCACCCGCATTGGTGCCAAACCATTTGTATCCGTCAGGGTCGATACCAATACCAAAAACATATTCGTTCGCGAGACCAGAATCTCGGTTAAAGAAGTTCTTAGGCTCAAAAGTACCTAGGTCAATTTCATTCACCCCAATAGAGGTGCCAACCCACAGGCTGTTGGTTTCTTCCTCAACGGCCAATGACCGCACATAGACGCTGGGACCGGTCTCAAACACATCCAATACGGCAAACTCTGGTTTTTTGACGGCCAGGCTCAGGGGATCACATCCTGCGAGCAGGCCTACCGCCACGAGCAAGGAAAGAATAACGGGTTTTTTTATAAAAGCTGGGTTCATAAAAGCTTGGTTCCTTACACAGACCTCTGTATGCCAAGGGCATTGTGTCTGTGTTGCGCGTCGGGTGAATAGCCATGTTTCAATGCATGCTATTTTAATGATTCTTTTTTGAAGACCAATAGCGGATTTGATCTTTATCGATTTTTTGCTGTAACAGTGGTGTGGAATAGACATTAATCAGTTTTTCAATGGCTTTGGCATATTGGGTTTCACCTGCTTGGGTCAGCCAGTAGAGTGCCTGTTGGACATTTACCTGTTGATTATAGCTACCTATCTCCAATATTTCAGACCATTGATACATGGCCCAGGGTTGTGCTGCATTCAGAGCTTGCGTTAACCAGACCAGTGCGCTGTTTGCATTGGCTGGCCAGTCAGAGCGGCCCTTGCTGTCTATCAGAAACAGCAATTCCAGTGCTTTGGGGTCATTCTCGGCTGCTAGAGGCTTTAGCCATTCAACGGCAACGGCAGTGGTTTTATCACTGACTTCATTTTCTTGTATAAGACTTACCAAGGCGTAAATGCTGTCCTTATGTCCTTGGAGTGCCGCTTTTTCATACCAGATGTAGGCTTCATCGTAGAAACTGCCACCCCAGTTGAGGTAGGCATAGAAATGTTGGGCAGGAGCATAGCCTGCTTCTGCCGCGGGTTTGACCGTATTGAGTGCATCAAAATACCGATTGATTCGATAATCCGCTTCTGCGCTCTCGAGTATGGTCTGTGCCATATCGTCGCTCGTGTCTTCAGCATGGATCGGTGGAGACAAAGACCACACCAGCGCCATTATCAGGCCCATGATAGGTGCAACCGTTGCTCTGTTCTTTAATGATGCCATTCTGCTACCT
>CAWUUZ010000225.1:0-3518 GCA_963925745.1 uncultured Pseudomonadales bacterium | reverse complement strand
ATGCTGCTAGCATTTGCTCTAACAATGATTCCATTCTCATCGGTTACTACCAGACCCTCTTTTGAAGCGTTAAAAACGGCTTCTATAACTGCCTGAGTGCCAGCTTCATTAACCTCAAGCAGTTTTGTGTGAGTGATGTCGATTCTAATTCCTGCTGATTCAAGGGCAGATCCCTGGGCATCAACCTTGGTCACTGACCCAGAATCAAGAAACCAACTCACCTTGCCATTTTTATGCAAAACGCGATATTCGAGGCTCTCTCCAACTTTTCCAACGGATGAACTGTCCTGTAAGAAACGAACTCGAAGCATCGCTCGGTCATCTGGATGCACGATGTGTAACCATTCTTCAAATGACTTTGACACCTCAGTAGATCGATAACCAAAGGATGAATAGACAAAGTCGTCGGTTAGGAAGGTTTTCCCCACCACGTCAAATGCCCAAAGAGATGCCTTAGCGCTTGACAGCGTTAACTGTAAATTCACCGCATTGACAGAAAGTTCTGCATACCATTGCTGTGCTTCAGTGATATCTGAACCAAACATCACCATAGACTCAACTTTACCGTTGCTGTCTACCAAGGGAACTACGGTTAAATCAAGCCAATATTCTTGACCTTGGCGAGTGACGTTATGCACCAGCCCATGCCAGCTTTGCCCATTGGATAGACTGTCATACATGGTCGCAAAACTCTGTTTTGAAAGATCATTCAGCAAAAATTCTTTATGGTTTGAGCCAACCAACTCTTCTCGCGTAAAACCCGTTACCGTACAGAAATTATCATTAGCCTTGAGTATCACGCCCCGCGCATCAGTTACCAAAGACAATCCATGTGTTTCGAGTGCTGCGGTAAATCTCTCAAGATCATAAATTGCAGTTTGAGCTGAATGAAAGGATTCATTCATAATCTGATAATAACGCTGCGACGATGAAACCTGAAAGGTTCCCGCAACAACAAGACCTTGTATCTCAGAAAATCGGCCATCGTAAACCACAGGGTCACGAGGTGCATCGCTGTGCTTATGTTTTAGGCTTGTAGTGACCTCCAAAATGGGAGACAACAGCCATCGATTGAGTCCAATGAAAAAGGCTGCCACAAGGCCTAGCAAGAATAGAGCGCCGGCGCCCAATACCCCATATGCCTTGCCACTGAACAAAGCAATGTCATCTGAATTGGCATATATAACCATGTATTGCCGTCCAAATGCATCGTCGCTGCTAACCATGACGGCATGCACATCGGTGCCATCAGATAATGCAATTTCTAAAGCCGCAGGCTGTCTTGAAAGGCTTGGATCATTAACGGTATCGTCGGTAAAATCGCTCTCCCAGGATTTCAATGCTATTTGCGCTGCTTTGGAAAACACCTCATTTTCCGCGCTGACCTCACCACTCGAAACAATGGCCCTAAATGCGGGATCAAAAAGTGTGATCTTGCTATTGGCAAGTATCGAAGTTAGCTGATGCTTAAAAGATTCAGCATGTATTTCAAAAAATAAGAACTGATCAAAACGCATTTCATCAGTGACAGCCATCAGTTCGTTTGCAATGGGGTAGACATAGAAACCCCTCAACTGACCGTTTGCTTTAGCTAATGAGTGAAAACCGGTGAAAGCGGGTGACTGTCTCACAGATGCCTTAACCATGGCCTGAGTGATGGATCCTTGGGTAAAGGCATCAAGATCATGAATATCCTTACCCATACGCGAACGTGACAATGCACTCGCTATGACAAGGCCATCAGCTGAAACCAAATGTACGTCAACTATTGAGGGCAACGTAGAAATGTTACCTTCGATCTCATTTTGCCACATATGCCACGCATTTTCGCCAGCAATGCTGCTATAAAAAGGTATTGAGGATTGCGCGTTGTTTTTAAACAGTAATGCAAGCTCTTGATTTTTCTGATGCAAAGAATGGGAAACGGCTACATTACCAAAGGCAGCAATATTACGGATATGCCAATCATGCAGTTTGCCTGCAGCTAACTGTGCATTTTGAACCATTAGTCTTGTTGAGCGATCATTAGCCACGTTATTGGAAAGCTGTGGCACAAGAATAAGTAGCGCCAATGTGGGCATTATAAACACAAGCAGGAAGAAGCCCACAATGGCCTGTAGGAGCGATATTTGGCGCTTATGCTTTGCATTTGATGCGTCTCTCATTGAGAAGACCCTTCCCACACAATATGACCTTGGCTACTCATGTGCAGACACCCCAATGTAGTTTTTTCTTGTCATAGCGGACACAGGCATTGCAAAGGGAATGCTATTCAAGCGAAAGCTTTCATCTGCCGTCACCTGAAACCGCGCTTCATCTGTTTCTACCGGGGAAAAAGCATTTTCAAAAGAGAATTCGCTATCCGTCTTGTAAAATTCTTCAATATGATGGTTTAAAGATACTTTGAAGCTGTTGTGTGTCTGGCTGGGAAAATAGGGCAACAGGTCCGCCACCAATTCATCAAATACCGCGTCAGAGCCTTTAAAAGCCAGCTCAATATCACGGGCTGCCCGAGAAATGCTGGCTAGTACCTCTTGTATTGCTTGTTGCTTTTCATGCGCTATTGAATCCGATGCCACAACAACATTGGACACCAAACCATTATTATCAAGCACAAAGGTCCTTATATTCTCACTGGCCAATACCTCAGGTGATTGCAATAAAGACCCCACATATACGCTGTTGATATTGACCGATCGGTCTAATATCAGTCTGAGTCCTATTTCACCGCCAGGTAATGGCGCTATCATCCCTGGCCACTGATCACTTAATGGTCCTGATAGCGATTCCATCAGCTGTTTTGCTCGTACACCCTCTACCGATTCTAGGTCGTTAATATAGATAATAGAACGAAATGCTGAGCTGTCCGACGCAGGAAACGATTCAAGACCATCAGCAAGGGTCGATATGCCAGGATCAACTGCCCAGTTTGGAGTAAGTAGCATTGGCCCTCGAAAGAATTCGCCTATTACCCTGTAGTAAAAATTGTCTGCAAAAAGATTTATTGCAGCAAGTGACGATACGAAGCCAATATCATCCTTGCCCTCGACCAGATTCGGAACAATGGTGCCCTGTCTGCGCGTGGGTCTGATGATAAAATCAGCGTGGGTCATTGTGTCTCTATAGCGCTCGTAAGCCAGTACCAGTGCTATATAACGGAAGTCAGGTGTGTACATCGCCGATACAGATTGCTTAACAACAGGCGTTTGGCTGTGAGAATAAACAGACAGGAATCCAACCGCGGTGATAATAATCACAGCAATAAAGTTCGTCCTAGGTACAGCCACTTTCAAAAAACGAATAGGCGTTTTCAATACGTTCATCAAGATACCAACAGGGTAAAAAACATTTTGGTGCGATTAGCCAGGTCACACGCCTCATTTAGCCTATCTTGGCAATCGTGACAAACAGATCGCCTCATGCGCTATTACTGCCCTAAAGTTATCGAAAAAAGTGACTTCTGTCACAACTTTTTCACAACCTGTCGGTTATTTGTTCAAGGTATTGATAATAAAATC
>CAWUUZ010000224.1:0-5826 GCA_963925745.1 uncultured Pseudomonadales bacterium | reverse complement strand
CATCAGTAGGGTAGAGTCCCGCTATATGCTGGTCCAACATGCCCTCGGCGGCGATGGGAGTAAGAACGGTGGGCGTTCCTGTTGCCCAGCCATCAATGACCTTGCCTTTGTTTCCTGCGCCATAGCGCAGTGGTGCGAGATTAAGTCGGTAGGTAGACAGGGCATTGCGAATGTCTGGCGCCCGTCCACGGATATGGAAACCCTGTTTTGGGTCCTGCAATTGGGTAATGCTCTGGGGTGCGTAGGGCCCATAAATATGGCACTCAGCGTTCGGTAACTGTTTTCGAATCTGCGGCCAGATGGATTGCTTCAACCACTGAACCGCATCAACATTGGGCGCGTGTTTGTAGCCGCCCACAAAGACCATGTGTTCACGCCCAGCAAAGGGTGTTAGTGCAGACCGGTCTGGCAATGGCTGTACAAAGGGCAACCAATGGAGTTGTTCGGGCGGTATATGGAATTGCGCTATCAGTAATGCTTTCTCGACCGGTGATATCAATAGGGTCAGATCGCAACGTGCCATGGCTGCGAACTCTCGCAGGGCAATGTCGTTAAATAGGTCGAGAGGTTTGCCGGTTTTTAATGCCGTCTCCCGCGCATGGCGCAGACCGTGAAAATCGCTGGTGTCTAATATCCGCAGTGCGTCTGGGCACTGGTCAGCAACCCGCCAGCCAAATTGTTCTTCCGTCATGAAGCGGTCAAAAACAACGAGGTCAGGCTGCAGGTCTGCTATCCATCCATCAAAGGAGTCGTCATTCAGTAGGATGGTGTGGCAGGTAACCGTGCCGAGGTCGTCATTCTCGGCGCCACGCTGGGCAGCACTGGCAAAATGGATGTTTAGGCTCAGGGGTGTTAGCAGCTGTATGAGCTCTAACACACGGGTGCCGGCTGCACTGGCAGAGGTTTCCGGCCACGTCTTTCCAAGAATCAGGATGTTGTGAAAAGGGTGGTTCGGAATCGAATTTGGCATGTTAGGGGTCTTTTCAATGCGGGTGGGCAATGAGATGCAGGTAGGGATTGTTCCCTACCTGCACAAACGCTTACCGAAGCGGTGTAATACCAACGGCAGCCTTGGCCTTAGCCAATAGAGGGGCGGCTTTTTCACGTGCCTTTTCAGCGCCCCGTTTGAGCGTCTCATCGATATAGCCGGGATCAGCCATGATTTCGTGATAGCGCTGGCGCTTGTCGGAGAGCAAATCATTCAGGGTTTCAAACAACTGCTTTTTGGCTTCTCCCCAACCAATTCCCGCTTCATATTGTAGACGCTTTTCGGCAATTTGATCTGCTGAGGCAAAGGCAGAATACAGGGAAAACAGATTGCAGGTGTCGGGGTCTTTTGGCTCGCCTGGCTCTAAGGAATTGGTCAGAACCTTGTTAATTAATTTGCGTAGCTTTTTCTCATCCTCAAACAAAGGGATGGTGTTGTTGTAACTTTTACTCATCTTACGGCCATCAATACCAGGCAATATCATGGTGCTTTCGTCGACCACAACCTGCGGCAGGGTAAAGGTTTCGCCAAATATGTGGTTAAAACGCGCGGCAATATCGCGGCACATTTCAAGATGCTGAATCTGGTCTTTACCCACAGGAACCTTGTTGGCATTGAACATCAGAATGTCGGCCGACATCAAAATAGGGTAGGTAAACAAACCCATGGTGATGCCCTTGTCAGCGTCCTGGTTTCCTGCATCCAGATTCTCTTGCACCGATCCTTTATAGGCGTGTGCACGGTTCATCAACCCCTTGGCGGTAACGCTGGTCAGCAACCAATTGAGTTCAAGTATCTCGGGAATATCAGACTGGCGGTAAAACATGGATTTTTCAGGATCCAATCCGCAGGCGAGCCATGTAGCGGCAATGGCCTTTGAAGACTCACGGATTCTGGCGGGTTCATGGCACTTGATCAGTGCATGGTAGTCCGCCATAAAAAAGTAAGACTCAACATGGCTGTTTAGCGTTGATTCGATTGCGGGCCGAATGGCACCAGCATAGTTACCAAGATGGGGTATGCCAGTGGTGGTGATACCCGTTAAGACGATTTCTTTTTTCATGAGGCGTAAGGGATTCTGGTGGTTAATAAGAACGGCTAAAATAGCAGAAAATGACGCCAATGTGCAGGAGAGTTTTAGCGTCACTGTCGATAATGTAACGCGGTTGTTGATGACCATGAGACAGCGTCGGCTGCCTCTGCCAAGAAGCATCTCTTGAAAACGATCCAACCGACAGTCGGTGGGGTTGGTTTCTCATCAGGTAGGTGATTTTGCCCTTATTGGTGGTCGAACTGCAGGTTCCCCTAGCATATACTCCTAATAATGGTCGGCTGAGGTAGTGGGCCTGTGCGTCTATTAAGCGTGTCGCTGAGATGGATTTTTTTGGGTGGTAGATTAATGGGTATTGTGCGGTTATTTATTCGGTTTCCCCTGTTGTTACTGTGGCTGTTTGTTGGTTTGTTGGTGGTATGGACCTTATCGCTCTTGGCATCGAAGGCAGCAAACCGTCAGTTTGCCTGTCATTGGTATGGGCTGCTGTTAAAAATACTGTCGGTAAGCGTCAGTGTGAAGGGCGTAGCACCAATGCGTCATGGTGTGATGGTATGCAACCATATCTCCTGGCTCGATATTGTGGTCATTGGCTCCATCCTGCCCCTGTGTTTTATCAGCAAGGCAGAGGTTGCCCGATGGCCCTTTATCGGCAGTCTGGCAAAGGGTGTGGGCACCCTGTTTATTCAACGTGGACTCTACCAAGCCAAGTCACTTTACAGCCAGATGAAAACCTGTTTTGAGACGCCCAACCGGGTGCTTTTTTTTCCAGAAGCAACAACGGGTCATGGTTGGCCATTGCTCAAATTTCACCACAGATTGTTTGGTGGCGCGATAGAAACGGGCGTGCCTGTACAGCCCTTGGCGTTGCACTACTGTTCTGACCAACAGCCCCATCCTGTGGTGCCCTATGTGGGCGAACAAACCTTTCTGGCCAACCTCTATCAGCTGCTTTTTGTGCGATCTATTGAGGTGAATCTGCATTTCTTACCAGCGATGGAGTCAGAGGGTGCGCTGCGGCGTGATCTTGCCGAGGCGAGTCATGATGCCATCGGTGCCGTTCTACAGAAGGAAATTGCCGCCGCTGCACGCTAGGGGTTCAGGCATAAAAAAGCCGATTTCTCAGTAAGCTGACCTCACCAAAATTTTTATCTGATGGTATATCAAGTGCTCTCACAGCCACCCAAACTGCTATGGAATCCCGGAATGCGCTGTTGAAACCTCTCAGGGCGCCAAGACAAAGGACAGCGCTGGCAGCAGCCATAAAATACAGAAGGCATTGGTAAAGAGCACCAACGTAGCCACCTTGGTTGGCTCGATGTTATAACGCTCTGCAACCAAGTAGTTCAATACTGCTGGCGGCAACAGGGCAAACAACAACAGGATGCTCAGTTGCTGGTTGCTGAGATCAAAGAAGTAATAGGCTGGTAGAAAGGCAAGCAATCCAGTCACCAGTGTCCACGCTGACCCTAGGAGACCAAAGCGCCACGCTTTAAGGTCAATATCCAGAATGCGAATACCCAGAGTAAAGAGCATGAGGGGGATGGCCACCTGTCCCGTGAGATCGAGAAAGCGTGCTGCCCAAATGGGTAGGTCGAGTTGTAAATAGGCTAACGTAAGGCCAATGATGGTTGCCTGAATCATTGGAATGCGTAGCAGCGACAAGGGATTTATTCGCCCCTGAATCAAGACCATTCCCAAACTAAAGTGGAGTGTGTTCTCAACCAAAAAAAGCATGATTGCAATCGGCAGAATGTCCTGTCCAAAGGCGAATACCAGCAAAGGAATGCCGAGGTTGCCCGAATTACGGAACATCATGGGTGGCACAACAGTTTTAAAATTCCAGCCCAGTGGTTTTAAGATGGGTAAGGTCAAAATACCTGGCAGGATGACGATAACCGCCGCTGCCAATAAAAACGGTCCGAATGCCATGTCACTGGGAAAGGGCTTTGCCAGTGCTGAGATGATCAGTGCAGGCGTAAAGACATCCATGTTGATTTGGTTCACAGCTTCGATCTTGACCGGCTTGACTAGGCGGTACAGCGCACCCAGTGCAATGATAAGAAAAATGGGCGCGATGACAGATAAAAATATATCAAACATGGGTAGATTCCAGTGAGTCACAGGTGCATTGGCGATAGGGTTGCCACGATAGCGATTTATGTCAGGGCGGTCTGTAATACTAAAGAACCATTGGTTGCATGCCTATGATTGCATACAGTGCTTAAAAAGAGTTGATTATCATGAACGCAACCGTAAAAAAGGACGCCCTTCCCACCGATGTCTATGTCTTTGGCACCTGTGTCGTAGACGTGGCATTTGCAGACGCAGGCATGGACGCTGTCGCCGTCATCGAAGCCTTGGGAATCAGAGTGCACTACCCCGAACAACAGACCTGCTGTGGACAACCCGCAATGACTTCCGGTGTGTTATCTGAGGCAAGGGCGGTCGCACGGGCGCAGATGAAACTGTTTCCCCAACCCTGGCCCATCGTTGTGCTCTCAGGCTCCTGTACGGGGATGTTTCGGCACCATTATCCGACTTTGTTTGAACAAACCGATCCGGATTATGCGCAGGCGCTCGATGTCGCAAGTCGCGCCGTTGAATGGATGGAATTTCTAGCGCGCTGTCCAGCATTGCCAGCAGTCAATACAACCCCCCTGTCACTGGTCGTTCATACCGCCTGCAGCGCCCAACGTGAAACCCAAACCCAGGCGGCGACAAAACAGGTGTTGGGCTATTGGGACCATGTCACGGTAAAGACGGCCGACCACGCGACTGAATGTTGTGGTTTTGGGGGTACCTTTTCGGTGCGATTCCCAGATATATCCGGTGCGATGGTTGCTGATAAGTGTGCAGCCTTGGTTGGCAGTGATGCAGAGCGCTTGGTGAGTAGTGACTGTGCCTGTTTGCTCAATATCAATGGCCGTTTGGCAAAAGACAAAAGCCCTCTGACCGGAGAGCACATTGCCACGGTAATTCGATCCATTGTACTGGGAGATGCCAATGTCTGACGCGATCCCACTTCGGATTTTGGACAATCCCAGAACGCCCTCTTTTAGACCAGCAATGGACTACCTGATTGACAAGCGTGCACAGCAATTTCCAGATGTTACAGACTTTGACGCATTGCGAGCCCAGTCTAAACAGATTCGCCAGAGCGCCTTGGCTCAGTTACCCGCATTGCTTGAGCAAGCAGAATCAAAAATGATTGCCAACGGCATACGGGTGCATTGGGCTGAAACCATCGAAGAGGCGCAAATCATCATTCATCAGCTGATGGTGGCAGCCAAGGCTTCAACGATGGTAAAGGGCAAGTCGATGGTGAGTGAGGAAATTTTTCTCAATCATTATTTGGAAGCCAAAGGCTTAAGGGCTATTGAGACGGACATGGGTGAGTTTATCGTACAGCTTGCAGGTGAAACGCCCTCGCACATCATTATGCCCGCCATCCATAAGTCCAAAGAAGACATCGCAGCCTTATTTCATGAAAAATTGGATGTACCCTATACACTTGATGTTGACGCCTTGATTCAGATTGGTCGACAGCAGCTTCGAACTGAATTTGAGTTTGCTGAGGTCGGGCTAAGTGGTGTCAACTTTATTGCCGCCGACACCGGCACCCTCTGTTTGATTGAAAATGAAGGAAATGGTCGACTCAGTACCACAGCACCCGACATGCACATCGCCATAACGGGGATCGAAAAGATCGTTGAACACCTATCCGACATTCCCAAGCTCATCCGTGTACTCACCCGAAGTGCGACAGGCCAGCCAATAACGACCT
>CAWUUZ010000223.1:0-2675 GCA_963925745.1 uncultured Pseudomonadales bacterium | reverse complement strand
GTATACTGACGACCGGCATGTAAAATTTCGCCCTGAGTCTTGCCACGCAACAGCCCTGCTCCCACCGTGACATTGGTGAGTCGGTCGATAATGATAAAACTGCCTGTTTCGCGCAGGGAGGTATAGGGATCAAAAATCAGTGCTTCGTTAACGTTGACCACAGCCATGCCGATTTCGTTGAGCGCCAGTGTGTCGGCTTCGTCATGAACCAGGGTATTCACATTGGTTTTGTACCGCAGACTCTCTACCCGTCCTGGCGTTGTTAGGGTGCCACATTTAAACAGGTATTCTTTACCCGGCTTCAGGGGTGCTTCAGCCATCCAGATGACTTCAGCATCTGCCCGTTTTGACAACAGCGGGTGGGGTCCAGCAACAATCATGCTACCGCGAGAGATATCGACTTCATCAGTCGTGGTGATCATCACCGCCTGATTGCTCGAGACACTGTTGACCTTTTTACCAGCCAAATAGACTTCCTTGATGCGGGTTTTCTTGCCACCCGGTAGCACAGTAATTTCCATACCGACTTCAACCTTACCTGCCTCCAAGGTTCCCGCAAAGCCACGGAAATTGAGATTGGGGCGCACCACCGTTTGGATCGGCAGACGGGTAAACTCGTTGGGGAAGTCCTGGTCGACATCCACAATTTCAAGAAGTTGGGTCAGCGTAGGCCCATCATACCAATCCATATGTTCACTGGCATTGACCACGTTGTCGCCAATCAGGGCAGACATGGGAATGTAGGTCTCGCTTTTAATACCCACTTCAGCAGCAAATGCGCGGTATTCAGCCTGAATATCGAGATAGCGTTGTTCGGAAAAGTCGACCAGATCCATTTTGTTAATGGCGACAATCAGGTGACGAATGCCCAAGAGGTTACAGATATAGCTGTGACGGCGGGTCTGGGTTTGTACCCCGTGACGCGCATCAATCAGGATGATGGCTGCCTGTGCTGTTGAAGCGCCCGTTGCCATGTTGCGTGTGTACTGCTCATGCCCAGGTGTGTCAGCAATGATAAATTTGCGTTTGTCGGTCGAGAAAAAGCGGTAGGCAACATCAATGGTAATGCCCTGCTCTCTTTCCGAGGCCAAGCCGTCAACTAACAGCGCCAAATCCAAAACACCTTCACCAGCCTTACCCATTGTTTTGCTTTCATGGGTAATGGCCGCCAACTGGTCTTCAAAGATCATTTTTGAATCGTGGAGCAGCCGACCGATCAGGGTAGATTTACCATCGTCTACACTGCCGCAGGTTATCAATCGCAACAGACCCTTTTGTTCGTGTTGTTGCAGATATTCGTTGATATCAGTACTAATCAAGTCAGAGCTATGCGACAAAATACTTCCCCAAAAAAGACTTCACATTATTATTTTCAATTGCGCCATTATTCCACATTGGGAACGGTCACACTATCTGTAATGTTTCGCTGATCAGATTATTGAAAGGAGAAAGCCCTACCACTCCTGTTGCATGGCGCGAATCAAATCTGGTATCGCCACATCCGGTAATCGGTTTATACCCGCGGCTGCACTGCGGCCACCGCCGCTTAGAAATTGCCTCGCAACGATGTCTGCGCCTGTTCGGTTGTTCAGCGGCGCACGAATACTCACCAAATAATCCATACCCTGATCGCCACCCTCTGTGTCAGCAGGTAACTCAGTAAGGACCGCTATCGCCCTATCGGGATTGTCATTTGCCAATTGGTTGCCCAATACGCCACTGACCCGTCTTGCCCAGGCATCCTGTGGTAAGGAAATCACCAACAGCGCATCATCCTTTCTGACGACCTTTGCAGCATCGGCCTTCGCCATATCGTCTGCATAGCCCTGCGACAGTGTCTGCCAGACCTCATGCTTGCTGGATATCACTTCCAACGGATCTGCAAACTGCACCAAGGCGCTATAAAGTGCAGCAGGAGCGACATGTAAATCGGCTTCGGTCGCGCCATAGCCATTGTAATTGATATAGGTGCCTAGGGCTTCGAGCTGATCAGTTTCCGTTTCACCCAATCCTGCCTTTAGTGCCAGGGCTTTGGCCACCTCGATAAGGTTGTCACCAAAGGCTGCTGTAATCGCCCAATTGATATATTTTCCTGCCAACAGGGCGTTCACAATCAAACTGGTACAGGTGGTGGGAGCCGTATCGATATGGTCGGTAAATGACGCATGTTCTATGCGCGTCTCACCCGCATAATGGTGATCGATATAGGTAATGGAAAACCCAGCAGTAAGCAGTTTATCCACTACCGCTCGGTTCTTATCTAAACTGATATCCAACACCGTCACTGAACCTACCGAATTAACGGGCACCTGTCGTACCAACGCAATATCTCGCTTTACGCCGGTGACAAGCACAGCCTCTGGCTTGGGATCGGCAAGACGCAGTTGAATCAGGGCACAGATGCCGTCTGCGTCGCCATTAAAGATGTCATAGTGCTGGGTCATGTTGTCATCCTACTCATACCTATTTGCCATAATCATGTGGATGATTGTAACTGCACTTGGGACGTTCCACCAAGCCGTGCCTTCAATTGCCTGCGCGCATCGAGATCTCCATGAACCAATCTGATCTCCTTTGGTGCCTCGGGAATGCCATGAACGAATTCTACCAACTCGGCTTGATCCGCATGGGCAGAAAACCCCGTTAATTGATGTAAGGTTGCGCGCACCGCTACG
>CAWUUZ010000222.1:0-3191 GCA_963925745.1 uncultured Pseudomonadales bacterium | reverse complement strand
ACTTTAACGCCTGTATGGCGATTTCAACGGTGCCATGTGCACTAATGACAGCGATGGGCAAGTTGGGGTGTGCCTTTTGGATGAATTCGACCAAATTCAACCCGTCGCCATCGGGGAGCCGCATATCGGTCAGACAGAGCTGGAAGGTTGACGACGCCAAGAGCGCATGGGCAGCGGCCAAATCTCCAACACTGTCAGTGGTGAGCCCCATTCTGTGTAGGGTAATTTCCAGCAACTCACGGATGTCTGGCTCGTCATCAACTATCAATACATGGGCTGGTTTGTTCATCATCAATCCATTTGTTGTCGTAAGGGGTGTACAAACAATAACCGAAAACGGCATCCAGGAAGTTCCATCGGTGTCGGTGGCACCCACTCGAGCCGCCCCTGATTGGCTTCACACAATTCCTTGCATAAAAACAGACCCAATCCCGTGCCGATTTTTTCTGTGGTAAAAAAGGGCTCAAAGATGTGGGCTTCCTGGTCTGTATCCAAACCGGGGCCATCGTCAATAACATCTAGAAAGGGCTGGTCATTGGCATTCAATATGCCAGCGTCAAGGGTGATGGTGCCCACCAAGTTCCGTTGGCGGCTGTATCTCAAACCATTGTTAACCAGATTCTGTACCACCTGCTGTAGCTGCCCTTGGTCAAACCGAATGGCCAGGTCGGGCGCACAGCGGATGTTGAAATGGGCGGTGCTGTCGATTTCGTGATAATCGGTTTCAAACTGGTCCAGCCAGGGTGACAGTAAAAAGTACTCGGGTGTGGACTTGCTGTTACGAGACAGCTGCAAGACATTTTCGATGATGCCGTTCATACGCTTGGTATGCAGCTGAATAATGTTGAGCATGCGGTTGTCGGTTGCGTCTCTGGTGGGAGATTCATCCAGCAGTTGCGCAGCGTGGCTGATGGCACCCAGTGGATTGCGAATTTCATGGGCAATACTGGCGGTTAGGCGACCCAGAGAGGCGAGCTTGAGTTGCTGGGCCTGTTGGCGGGTATGGCTGGTGTCTTCCATAAAGACGACCAGATCAGACTTGGGTGTATTCTGTAAGATCGCAAAGCTGAGCGTGACGTCTGGCAGGTCTCTGTCAAAACGCAAATGGGACAGGTTGTTGTTGTCGCCCTCCTGCCATTCCGCTATGCGTTCGAGTAACGCCTCGGGCAGCGTTGTGATGGGCTGAGAATCGGCGTCATTGGTCATCAGTATCATGGCAGCATGGTTGATCATTCGTACTTTTCCCGTTGGGCTACACACCACAATGCCGGTGCGCATTCGGTCGAGTACCATGCCGTTTACCGCCTGTAGGTCGAGGATGTTTTCCGCATGTTCCTTTGCGATTTCTTCGCTGAGCCGGGCGCGACGCAATATAAATTGAATCAGAATGGTGACAGAAAAGAAGGCGACGCCCAGCATGGCTGCATGTAGGAAGAGATTTTGTTGTCGTCCAATGCCGAGCTGTAATTCGCTGTAGACAATACCAATGGTCGCCACGGCGGCCAGCAACAGGCTATTGCGTGCATTGAGAAACAGAGCGCCGGTGGAAACGCTGACCAAGACCAGGTTGCCAAACCCAGCTGAAACGCCACCGGTGGTTCTGATAATCAGTGTCAGCATGACCGCGTCGGAAACAAAGATGGCGGCCAGTGCGGCCTGGCTGATGGTTTTTTGCTGGGACATCCACAGACCTATGACAAACAGGATGACATAGAGCAGAATCTGCACGCCCAGTGTTTGTTGTGCGGTAGTATTGGTCGCAGCGGTTAGCATATCGAAACGCAACATGGCCAACAGCAATAGGGCCAGACCCAAACGGTACACATGGAACAGCAACAACAGTTTTCGTTGTCTCTGGCTGCTTTTTTGGATCGTTTCAGTATCAATCACGTTTGCCGTTCCCTTGGAATGATTGGACGTGAAAACCGAGGTTATGAGGTTTACACGAAAGGATGCCATGATTACGGTTGCAATGTCATGTGCAAAGGGCAAAATAGCGCCACCATTTGGACGGGGACAGGTGTTGAAAACATTATCAGTGGCGTTAGCCCAGCAAGAATTTATGGTCGGGGATATTCCAGGAAATACCGCCCGCGTTTTGGATATAGCCCGTACAGCCATGGCTCAGGGTGCAAGGGTTGTTGTCTACCCAGAACTGACCCTAACCGGCTATCCACCCGAAGACCTGTTGCTCAGAGACAGCTTGACCCTGCGTATTGACGCCGCGCTTGAAACCCTCTGTGCAGCGCAGCTACCCCTGTATTTGGTGGTGGGCTACCCCCATCGTAGCGGGGAAACCATGACCAACCGCATGGCGGTCATCTTTGAAGGCGCCATCATCGGTGTTTATGACAAGCAACACCTCCCCAATTACCAAGTATTTGATGAACGCCGTTATTTTACACCGGGTGACAAGACTACTGTGGTCAGCATAGAGGGTTTCGCCTGTGGCCTGACCATTTGCGAAGACATCTGGTTTGACCAACCTGGCAATGACGCCAAGGCTGCTGGGGCAGAGGTGTTACTGACCATCAATGGTTCACCCTACCATATGGGCAGAGACGCACAGCGACGACAGCGGGTGCAGGCTGTTGCTCAGAACACGGGTATGCCGGTTGTCTATGTGAATCATGTCTATGGGCAGGACGAGCTGGTTTTTGATGGCGGTTCAATGGCTGCAGATGCAGCTGGCATGCAGCACAACAGCCCCCTGTTTACCGGAAGCCTTGATATCATCACCCTGGCCAAAACCGACAGTGGTGTTCGTGTCACGCAGGGCGTAAAGCGTCCCATTATGGCCCGTCTCGATGAGGTCTATCAGGCGTTGGTTCGGGGTTTAAAGGATTATGTCAATCGCAATGGTTTTCCCGGTGTCGTGTTGGGACTGTCGGGTGGCATAGACTCGGGTTTGAGCTTGGCGATAGCGGTGGATGCCCTGGGTAAAGATCGGGTCCACGCCGTGATGATGCCCTTTTCCTATACCAGCCAAATGAGTGTGGATGATGCCCGTGCCGAAGCAGAAGCCTTGGGTGTTGCCTATACAGAATTGCCGATTTCTGACATCTACCATGCTGGCATGGCGACCTTGGCACCGGTTTTTAAAGACCTGCCACCGGATGTCACCGAACAGAATTTGCAGGCGCGTATTCGGGGAATGCTGTTGATGGCGATCTCCAATAAGACCGGCTATA
>CAWUUZ010000221.1:0-3739 GCA_963925745.1 uncultured Pseudomonadales bacterium | reverse complement strand
CCTCTGTCAGGTTCGAGACCATCTGGTCGCTGGCACCAAGCCCATTTATGAGATTGTTCGTGAAGCCAAAGAATTTTTGATGGCGAAGGGACTGACACCCGACTACTTTTCAGTGTGCCGACAAATAGACCTTGAACCTGCCACAGACAGTGACAGCGAGTTGGTCATTCTTGCCGCGGCCTATTTGGGTCGTGCACGCTTAATTGACAACCTGCATTTTCATCTAAATCGGTAGGACCTTGACTACCACTGCCACCTTGGGGTAAATAAAATGGGCATGAGCGCTGAACAAAAAGCCATCCGCACTGGGTTAGAGACCCGTGCTGCACAGTTGGCTTCCCTGTCCGATTTGTTTGCCGCTGATCCCCTGCGTACTGACCGCTATCAGGTTAAGGCCGCGGGTATTCTGCTCGACTACTCCAAAAACCGCATCGATGATGGGGTCATGAGCGACCTATTGGCGCTAGCAGCGCAACAAAAATTACCCGAGGCGATTGCTGCGATGTTTCGGGGCGACGCCATCAACAATACCGAAAACAGACCGGCACTCCATACGGCGCTAAGGCAACCCAAGGGCCATTCGTTAGTCATTGGCGGTCACGACATCATGACCGATATCCACGCGACCCTCGATAAAATGGCGGCATTTTCTGCCAAGGTACACAGTGGTGCCTTTCAGGGTTATACCGGCAAGCCACTCAGAACCATCGTCAACATCGGTATTGGCGGCTCTTTTCTAGGGCCCAAGCTGGTCTCAGACGCGCTCAAGCCCTATTGGCAGGACGGCTATGACTTGCGGTACATGGCGAATATTGACGGCACAGATTTTGCGGAAACCGTCAAAGGACTCGACGCCGAAACAACCCTATTTGTAATTTGTTCCAAGTCCTTTAACACCCTTGAAACGCTCAAGAATGCCGAAGCCTCGCGGCAGTGGTTTTATGAGCAGGGTGGAACCCCCGAACAGGTGTGCCAACATTTTGTGGCGGTAACCACCAATATTTCGGCTGCGACCACCTTTGGCATCGCCGCCGAGAACCTCTTTCCGATGTGGGACTGGGTCGGTGGGCGTTACAGCCTTTGGTCAGCGGTAGGCCTACCTCAGGCGATTGTCATGGGCTTTGACCGTTTTGAAGCATTGCTTACTGGCGCACGTGCGATGGATACCCATTTTAGAACAGCGCCTATGGCCAACAACCTGCCGGTCATTTTGGGCTTGCTGGGCATCTGGTATCACAACTTTATGGATGCGGATTCCCATGCAGTGTTGGTCTACGATACCTATCTCAAAGAATTGCCCAACCACCTGCAGCAGTTGGATATGGAATCCAATGGCAAGGGTGTCACCAAGAACGGCCAGCCTGTCACTGAGCATACAGGGCCCGTTATTTGGGGTGGCACCGGTACCAACGGCCAACATGCCTACCACCAGTTATTGCATCAGGGCACACGCCTGATTCCCTGCGATTTTATTATGCCGATCAACAGCCACCATCAGGTGGCCGATCACCATGCCTGGTTGTTTGCAAACTATCTGGCGCAGCAGCAGGCACTTGCCTTTGGCAAATCTGAACAAGCCGTTATGGACGCCCTGTTACAACAGGGACTAAGCCAGACTGATGCAGCGCGTCTTGCACCGCACAAGGTGATTCCGGGCAACAAGCCCTGTAACAGCATTCTATTTGACAAAGGCACACCCGAGCGCATCGGCGCACTCATTGCCATGTATGAACACAAGGTGGCCGTACAGGGTGTGATGTGGGGTATCAACAGCTTTGACCAATGGGGTGTTGAGCTCGGCAAGGTATTGGGTGAAGCGGTCTTTGATGCACTCAAGACCGGCGATGCCAGCGCCTTTGACAGTTCCTCAGCCCAGTTAATTCAACGTTTTCGTGATGGATCATTATGAACAAGCCCAAACAAACCGTATCCCTGATTTTAGGTGGCGGCTCCGCTAGGGGCCTTGCCCATATCGGGGTGATTGAAGTCTTATTGGAACGGGGTTTTGATATCCGTTCTATTTCAGGGTGCTCTATCGGCGCCTTGGTGGGTGGTATCTATGCAACGGGCAAGTTGCCAGCCTACCGCGATTGGCTCAAGGGGCTCGACAAGACCTCGGTATTCCGGCTACTCGACTTTTCATTTGAGCGCACGGGGCTTTTTAAGGGCGATCGCATCATCGATGCGCTGCTAGAGATTATTGGCGAGCACCGAATCGAAGACCTACCGATAAAGTACACCGCTGTGGCCACCGACATCGACCGTGAAAAAGAAATTTGGTTTGTTGATGGGTCGCTGTTTCAGGCCATACGGGCATCAATTGCGATCCCCAGTGTCTTTACACCCCATGAATATCGTGGCATGCACCTATTGGATGGCGGCCTGTTAGACCCGCTTCCTATCGCACCCTCTGCCGGTGACAACACCGACATTACCATTGCGGTGAACCTCAACGCCAAATTGCGTACCGCGCAGCAAAAGGAAGCAGAGGAGTCACAGGTTGTAGAGCCAGATCCCGATACTGACCCAAAATGGCACAGGAAGATGTCAGCCTTTCTAGACCGCTTTGTGCCTGACAAGGTGCCTAATCTATTGTTACCGGTAGAGCGCCTAAACCTGTTGGAGCTAATGAGCCAAAGCATTGAGATGATGCAAAATACCATTGCCCACTCAAAGATGGCCGCTCACCGACCCGATATTTTGATAGAGATACCGCGAGATTTGGCAGGCGTTTTTGATTTTCACCGGTCAGAGATGTTGATTGCCTACGGCAGGTCACGCGCCGAAGCAGCGCTGGATCATTGGGAAAAGTCGAAGAACGAATAATATTTTAGCGCTAAACTACCTTCCATCCCGGCAAAAAGTGCCAGACCATTGAGCGGTCTAGGCACTAACGGCCGTCGCTGTCCCAACTAAACAGACTGGCACCCAAGGCCAAAAAGACCACTGTCATAGTCATCAAGATCACCACATGGTCTGCTTGAGAGGCGAGGGTCTCACCCTCTACCGCAATGGCACGACTCGCTGTCACGATGTGGGTTAGGGGCAAAAATTGCGACAGTTGCTGCAGCCAGTGAGGCGCCCCTTCAAGCGAGAACCACACACCTGATAAGCCCATCATCGGCCACGAGGCAAAGTTGAGCAGGCCACCGGTGAGTTCTTCACTGCGGGTCCGTGCAGCGATAACCAGACCCAGGGCAATCATGGTAAAGATACCCAGGGCCAAGATGGTAAAGAACGAGATATAGCTGCCCAGCATGAGGGTATCGAGCGCCCAGTGACAGCCAAAAAAGATCACCGCGCACACAAACATCAGTATCAACCAGCGTGACAGCATCTGTGCTGACAAATATTCAACTGCCCGCAGTGGCGTGGCCTTAAAGCGCTTGAGAACCCCTATTTTTCGGTACCGCACGATGACATAGCCAACACCAAACAGACTGCTAAACATGATATTCATGCCGATCACACCCGGCAACACCCAGTCCACATACCGCACCTGTCTGCCGTCTATCACCGTACGCTGATAGCCTGGGTCGTCTGCGAGCAGCAGCTTTTCTACCACATAGCCCTTGGGTGAACTTCTGTTGACCCAATAGGCCTGTCTGTCGAGCTGTATGAGCAGGTCAATCTGGTGCTGTCGCAGCTTCTTGATAGCCGTCTGCTGGTCTTGATAGGGCACCCACTGAATGTGTTGGATATCAAACAACAGGGGTTTTGATAGGTAGGCATCCTGATC
>CAWUUZ010000220.1:0-4970 GCA_963925745.1 uncultured Pseudomonadales bacterium | reverse complement strand
CACAGCACCGACCCAGGTGATGAGGTCAGCTTCAGTGGGGATATCGGAGAGGTTGTCTTCATTTTGTAAGACAACGGATATTTCTGGGGTCATTCCGTTGGTGCTCCGTCTAGGTAGCTTTCGTAAGCGTCCACAATGCGTTGTACCAAGGGATGGCGCACAACATCGCCACTGATAAAATGGGTAAAGCTAATGCCAGGGACCTGATCCAACACCTTGGTAGCGTGTATCAATCCTGATTTGGTGCCGCGTGGTAGGTCAACCTGAGAGGGGTCACCCGTGATGACGGCTGTAGAGCCAAAGCCAATTCGGGTCAGAAACATTTTCATCTGCTCTTCGGTGGTATTTTGGCTTTCATCTAGAATAATAAAGGCATTTGACAGTGTTCTGCCCCGCATATAGGCAAGGGGGGCAATTTCAATGATGTTTTTCTCAATCATTTTATCGACCGCTTCAAAACCCAACATTTCATAGAGGGCGTCATACAGTGGGCGTAAAAAGGGGTCTACTTTTTGGCTCAGATCACCGGGCAGAAACCCCAGTTTTTCGCCAGCCTCTACCGCTGGTCGTACCAACAGAATGCGACGTACCTGTTCTCTTTTGAGTGCCATAACCGCACAGGCAACCGCAAGAAAGGTTTTCCCTGTACCAGCAGGTCCGATGCCAAAATTGATGTCGTGGTTGATAATGGCATGCACGTATTTCTTTTGGTTGCTACCACGGGGTTTGACCATCACCTTGGGTGTTTGAATGACCCCGACCTGTTCTTCGTCATACAGCGGGATGCTGGGCTCAGGAAAGGGCCCGCTTTCTTGCAAGATCATTTCTTGAAGATAGAGGTGCACCATATCGGGGCTTACATCACCGTTGTTTTGGGTTTCGCGGTACAGGCGCTCAAGCATCAAACCGATAACATGACCCAGATCCTGAGGTCCGCTGATCGTAAAGACATTGCCATTGTTAGAAAGGCGTACACCCAGTCTCGATTCGATGTGAATCAAATGTTCATTGGCCAAGCCACAGAGTGACGCCAAACGACGTGGATTGTCTGGCTCTAGTGTGACCTTGTGTGCAACCAAATCTGGATTATCCAATGCATTAAATTCCTTGTCAGTGGTTTTAGGGTGCATCAATAAGTGGGTACGGACGTATCTAAAACGCCAAACAATGAATTGGTGTTGGCGGTGGTAATAGACACGGTGACAAATTTTCCGATAAGGCTGCTATCGGTACTATCAAAAAAGGTATTGCGGTTGTTTTCGGTACGACCCATCAATTGGTCTGGATGTCGTGGCGACACACCAGATACCAAAATGACCTGCTCGGTTCCAACCATGCGGCGGCTTATCGCAGCTGTCTGTTGGATAATACGGGCTTGAAGGATCGCCAAACGCTGTTTTTTCACAGCATTGTCGGTATCGTCAGGCAGTTCAGCGGCTGGGGTGCCTGGCCGCGCACTGTAAATAAAGCTAAAGGAATGATCAAAACCTATGTGGGCGATCAAATCCATGGTCTCTTGAAAATCGGCATCGGTTTCGCCAGGAAAGCCGATAATGAAATCCGATGAAAAACAAATATTGGGGCGGTTTGCCCGAATGCGGTCCATTTTATCAATATATTCTTGGCGGGTGTGGCCGCGTTTCATCGCCGATAAAATAGGGTCAGATCCACTTTGTACAGGCAGGTGGAGGTGGGAGACCAGCTCAGGGATGTCTGAAAAGGCATCAACCAGAGAATCAGAAAATTCCACCGGGTGCGAGGTTGTAAAGCGAATGCGGTCAATGCCGTCAATGCGTGAGGCAAGGGTGATCAGTTCAGCCAGATCGGCCTCATCACCGTCATGGCGTGAGCCACGGTAGGCGTTGACATTCTGTCCCAAAAAGTTGATTTCCCGAACACCCTGTTGTGCAAGGTGAACCACTTCGGCAATGACGTCATCAAAGGGTCTGCTCACTTCCTCGCCACGGGTATAGGGAACAACGCAGAAGGTGCAGTATTTTGAACAGCCTTCCATGACCGATACAAAGGCAGTGACGCCATCGGGCTTTTGCGCGGGTAGGTGGTCAAACTTTTCAATTTCGGGAAAGGTAACATCGATCACCGCAATGGCATTTTTACTGCGGTTGTCAGATGCATCCAGCATGCTTGGAAGGCGGTGTAATGTCTGGGGGCCAAAAATAACGTCGACAAAGGGTGCGCGTGCACTGATGTTGGCACCCTCTTGGCTTGCAACACAGCCACCCACACCAATTTTTAAATTGGGATTGCGGTTTTTGATTTTTTTCCAGCGGCCCAGTTCATGGAACACTTTTTCCTGTGCTTTTTCTCGAATAGAACAGGTATTCATTAACAGGACATCCGCGTCCTCGGGTCTGTCAGTCAATTCGAGCGCATGGCTTTCACCCAATAAGTCGGCCATACGTGCAGAATCGTATTCGTTCATCTGACAACCATAGGTGCTGATATAGAGTTTTTTTGTCATGAGCGCATTAATACCTGTAGCAAAGTCAAAGTCGATAGTGACAACTGGGCGCGCGATTATACTCGTGATCAGGCGGCCAAGTCCACGCACCGATCGATAGCGGTAGCAAAGTGGCGAAATAGATGGGCTGGATGCGGCTATGTTAAGATGGTGACCCAGTCATAGGAAGCGATGTCATGGCCAAAACAGAACCTATTTTCCGCGTTATCTATGTACAGCACGACCAGGTGTGCGAAGTGTATTGTCGTAAAGCCTACCAAAGTGATCTCTATGGCTTTATTGCAATCGAAGGGCTTATTTTTGGCGAGCGTTCAAAGTTGTTGGTTGATCCCGGCGAAGAGCGGCTAAAACAGGAATTTGCAGGGGTAACCTGTAGCTATATTCCGATGCAGTGGATACAGCGGATTGATCAGGTGACTCAGGAGGGCGCCGCGACGATGCGTCCCCAACAGCCAAATACCCAAAACGTGAAACCCTTTCCGAGCACACCCAGCGGCGCACCCAGAAAGCCACCCCAGTAAGGGCAGATCAGTATCAATTAGAGATCTTGATGCTGCGCCTGTATGCCACAACGGCAATAAACAAAAGTACCATGATCGGGAGTGGCAGCAGAACCAACACCTGCCAACCGTATTGAAACACCACCACGCCGGCAGACAGTGACACCACAGCCTGGATGGTGAATATGGTGAAATCATTGAACGCCTGTGCTTTAAAGCGCTCTGAGGGCGCATAGCTATCTTGTAACAGCGTGGTGCCACCAAAAAATAAAAAGTTCCAGCCAATGCCGACCAGTACCAACCCCAGCCAATAGTGCAGCAGTTGATGGTCGTAAAGGGTCACACCGATGGCGACCGCAAAAATGCCGATACCAAACAGGATGATGTTGCTATGACCAAAGCGTTCAATCAGTTTTCCTGTAAACAAACCGGGTAGAAACATCGCAACAATGTGGCTCTGTATGACCCATTTGATATCCGGCAGCTCGAGATGACTGAGGTCGTGCATGCTGACCGGTGTGGCTGTCATGATAAAACTCATGATCCCGAAGCCAATCGCTGCCGCTGCAAGGGCAATCAGAAACGTCGGGTTCATAACAATCTGCTTGAGATGACGTCCTGTATCAAGCTGCTTGGCCTCCTGTTTGTGGGTGTCAGTAAAAAACATCAACCCGACCAAGGCGATCACAAACAATCCCGCCAGCATTAAGAAAGAACCCGAAAACCCATGTACGCTGGTGAGCCAGTTCTGACCCAAAACGGCGATTTCAGGACCCAAGAATGCTGCACCCAAACTCGAAAGCGTCAGGAGCCTGACCACGCTGGCCATTTGGCTGCTCTCGGCAATGGCTTCTAGCGCAGCAAACCGTATCTGTTGCGCAAATGCCGTCGCACTGCCAAGCAAGCCCGTACCTAACAGAAGCAAGCCAAAGCTGCCGTGCCATGCAGCAGCCATAGAAACCAGTGCACCGACAATGCCGGTTCCCAATCCGATCGCCAGCCCTACCTTTCTGCCAAACCGTTGCATCAGCAGCGCAGCAGGAATAGCAGCGCAGGCGGTACCAATAACCATAATGGCAATGGGTAATGTTGCGAGGGTAGGTTGGGGGGCCAACTGGGCGCCGAGTAGACCGCCAATTAAAACGACCAGTGAAGCGCTTGCCATATAGAACGGTTGGATGAGGGTGAGGATCCAAACGTTTCTGGGTAAAGATTGGCCCATTTTCAATTCCTGTGACGGTGATCTGAATACAGTGGTAAGCAAGGCCACGGTGCTAAGGCTGTGGTGGCCAGTGATGCGGTTCTTTCCCGAAGGAACGTCTAACGGTCGTTGTTAACTGTCGGTCTCAATGGGTCTGCTGGGATCTGTTATCCAGTCACTCCATGAGCCCGCGTAGAGCTTTCCGGGCGGTAATCCAGCGAGCGTCATGGCAAACCAGTTATGACAGGCCGTCGCGCCAGACCCGCAGTAGTGTACCGTTGTTCCTGTCTGTTGAACTGTTTCAAAGCGCCGTCTGAGGTTCTCAGGCGGCTGAAAGAATCCGTCAGCGTCTAGGTTCTCCATAAAGGGCAGGGACAGTGCCTGGGGAATATGACCGGCTACGGGGTCGATGGTTTCATTGTGGCCGCGATACCGGTCAGCGCCCCGGGCATCAAGTAGGGTTATGGGTGCAGCGCCCGATAGGATGTCTTCTGCGGTGACAACCCAGTCAGCCCTCTGTCGAATCTGAAAGGTTCCCTGTCTCATTGGGGGCACCTCAGGGCTAACCTCACAACCTGCAGCCAACCAAGCGGCCCAGCCGCCGTCTAGCAGCGATGCTGATGCAAACCCACACCACTGTAATAGCCACCACATGCGGCCGGCAAAGGCGCCACCTGAGGCGTCGTAGCAAACGACGATACTGTCGTCTTGCAGACCGATGGCCGTGAATAAGGTCTGTAACTGTTCCTGGCTGGGTAGGGGGTGGCGTCCTGTCACACCTGCAATG
>CAWUUZ010000219.1:0-8315 GCA_963925745.1 uncultured Pseudomonadales bacterium | reverse complement strand
ATCGCCTCTTTTGGTGCGCGTGGTGCGCATCGCTACGATCAACCCTGCTAGGGTCTGACTCTTCTTGGACACCTGTAGGTCTTTCAATCGGCTAGAAACCACCTGTCCGATTTCAGCCTCGTATTCGTCGATAGGATGGCCTGTGAGATAGAGTCCCAGGGTGTCTTTTTCACCCTGTAGCGACTGTCGCGGTGACCACTCTGGCACCCGCAAATAGGGGTCATAAGGATCGGTGTCTATTTCCTGCTCAACGGCATTAAACATATCCACGATGCCCGCACTTTCGTTACGCGCAGCCTGGGTAGCGGTTCTCATGGCGTCTTCAAGGCACGACATGGCAATGGCGCGACTGGGGACTATGGTGTCAAATGCACCCGACTTTATCAGCGCCTCAACCACACGTTTGTTGGCTCGGTGATCAACACGCTTACAAAAATCAAACAGGTTTTTGAATGCCCCACCCGCTTGCTTTGCTGCAACAATGGCTTCGACAGGGCCTTCACCCACGCCCTTTACCGCACCCAAACCGTAAATAACATCCCCTGTGCCATTCGCGGTAAACATAAAGTCACCCTGGTTCACATCGGGCGGCAGCAAATTCAGACCCATGTTGCGGCTGTCTTCGATAAAGATCACCACCTTATCGGTGTTTTGCATATCGGATGACATGACCGCGGCCATAAAGGCTGCTGGATAATGGGTTTTTAGCCACAGGGTCTGATAGGAAACCAAGGCATAAGCCGCGGAATGCGATTTGTTAAAGCCATAACCGGCAAACTTTTCAACCAAGTCAAAAATCTTCATCGCCAATTCTGGATTCACACCCTGACTGGCGGCACCGTCACGGAAAATTTCCCGCTGCTTGGCCATCTCTTCTGGTTTCTTCTTACCCATCGCACGGCGTAACAGGTCAGCGCCGCCCAGACTATAGCCAGCCAGTACCTGAGCAATCTGCATCACCTGTTCCTGGTATACGATGACACCATAGGTGGGCTCTAAAATGGGTTTTAGCAGTTCATGTTGAAAATCGGGGTGCGGATAGGCCACTGGAGAACGGCCATGCTTACGGTTGATAAAGTCTTCAACCATGCCTGATTCCAAGGGGCCCGGTCGAAACAGTGCAACCAAGGCGATCATTTCTTCAAGCGTATCGGGCTGCAACCGGCGAATCAGGTCCTTCATTCCCCGCGATTCCAACTGGAACACCGCGGTGGTTTCGGCCTTTTTCAACAGCGTAAAAGAGGGCTTGTCATCAAGTGGAATGTCTTCGATGGCTATCGGATCTAGACCCTGACCAAGACGCTGCACATTGATCGCCTTTACGGCCCAATCAATGATGGTCAGTGTTCTGAGACCCAGAAAGTCAAATTTTACCAGACCGGCCGATTCAACATCGTTCTTGTCAAATTGGGTAACCAGACCACCGCCATCTTCGTCACAGGTGAGGGCTGAAAAGTCGGTCAACTTGGTGGGGGCTATCACCACACCACCCGCATGCTTGCCGGTTTGGCGTGTAATACCCTCTAGCTTGCGCGCCATCTCCCACACTTCTAGGGCGTCGTCGTCGCCTTTAACAAATTCAACCAGCTCACTCACTGTGTCCCAGGCCATACCCAATTTCATTCCAGGATCGGGTGGGATCAACTTTGACATGCGGTCTGCGAGGCCATAACTCTTGCCCTGAACACGGGCAACATCACGCACAACAGCCTTGGCAGCCATGGTGCCAAAGGTGACAATCTGACTCACCGCTTGGCGGCCATAGGTGTCAGCCACGTAGGAAATCACCCTGTCGCGCTTCTCCATACAGAAGTCGACGTCAAAGTCAGGCATAGAGACACGCTCTGGGTTTAGGAAGCGCTCAAACAGCAACTCATAGGTAATGGGGTCAAGATCGGTAATATCCTGCGCATAGGCCACCAGAGAGCCCGCACCCGATCCACGACCGGGGCCGACGGGAATGTCGTTGTTTTTGGCCCATTGAATAAAGTCCATTACGATCAGGAAGTATCCCGGGAATCCCATCTGGATAATCATATTCATTTCAAACTGAAGTCGGTCTTGATAGACCGCCAGTTGCGCTTGGGCATCCGCATCTGGATGTAGCATCAATTTTTTCAGACGTTTGGCCAAACCCTGAATCGATACCTTTCGAAAAAACATACCTTCTAATACTTGGCGGTCCCAAGAAGCACTTGAAGGTGCATCTGGATTATTGCGTCGCATGGACGCTTCAACCTGCTGCTTTTGGTCATCCCATGAATAGTCTAAAAAGAAGGGATCCTGTGCGAAATCTGCTGGAATGGGAAATTCGGGTAGGAAATACTCACCCAATAAAACTTCCACGTTGCAGCGGGTGGCGATATACCAAGAATTTTCTACAGCGCTGGGAATATCGGCAAACAATGCAGCCATTTCATCGGCTGATTTCAAATACTGTTGATCACTATATAACCGCTCTCGACGGGGATCATCTAATGCCATGCCTTCGTTAATGGCCACCCGTGTTTCATGGGTTTCATATTCGTCCTGTTTCAAAAAAACCACGTCATTGGTAGCAACAACAGGAATATCCAATTGTCGAGACAGGGCCACACTGCCCTCAACAACCTGTTGGTCTCCCGCACGACCTGTACGCTGCAATTCCAGGTAATATCGGTCGCCCAGTAGCTTTTTCCAACGCTCGGCAAGCACGGTTGCTCCCGCTATATTTCCCTTGATCAACTCTGCACCAACATCGCCAAAATTGGCGCCAGACAGCAACAAGAGTCCCTCATGTTGGGCCTCAAGCCATGCCTTCTTTACCTGCGCGCGACCATGCTTCTGATTCTCTTGAAAGGCACGTGAAATAAGCTCTTTGAGACTCAGATAACCCGCTTTGTTTTGACACAAAACCGGCATGCGAAAGGGTTTGTCTGGTTGGTCGGGGTTTTCGATCCATAGGTCTGCACCCAACAAGGGTTTTACGCCTTGGGACAGTGCAGATTGGTAAAACTTGACCAGGCCATAGATATTGGTGAGATCCGTTAAGGCGACGGCCGGCTGCAATTCTGCAGCACACTGCGCTACCAACGCTTTGATCCTGACAATCCCATCCGCGAGCGAAAATTCAGAGTGGGTTCTTAGATGTATAAAGCGGTTGGTCATAAATAGGTCATCTGTTTGGGTTCTGATGCAATCACATCACGAACGGGTTTATAGGTTTTTCGGTGGATGGGACACACACCTAATGTCGCTAACGCATGCAGATGCGCAGCCGTGGGATAGCCTTTGTGCTGTGCAAAACCGTATCCAGGATAGCGCTCATCAGCAAGTACCAGCTCCCTATCGCGCGTCACCTTGGCCAAGATGGACGCAGCAGAAATGGCCTGAACGCGGCTATCGCCCTTTACAATGGCGGTTGCCTGAATGGTCAAGCCCTTGGGCACCCGATTGCCATCGATCAAGATATGCTGTGGGCGATCAGTTAACCCTGTTACGGCACGAACCATCGCCATCATGGTTGCTTGCAAAATATTGTACTGTTCAATTTCGGCAACGCTAGCCCGCGCAATCGAATAGGCGGTTGCTTGGGAAATAATCTGTTCAAATAACCGTTCACGCTTGGCTGCCGTTAGCTTTTTAGAGTCATTTAACCCCTCAATTCGGGCATTGGGGCCCAGTATCACCGCAGCAGCGATAACGTCTCCTGCCAAGGGACCTCGACCAGCCTCGTCAACACCAGCAACCCAATCAGGGTCGCAATACTGTGCCTCGATATTTTCATAAGCCATCTAGGAAATACACTCGAGTACGGCTTCTGCTGCCCGTCGGTCGGCACCACAGCGCAGCATGTCGTGAATGGTTTGGAATTCACGAATCTGATCACCGCGATACCCCTCATCAAGACAGGCAGAGAGGGCTGGCAATAGGTTTTCGACCGTCGCCTGCTCTTGCAAAAATTCAGGTACCAGCGATTTTTGTGCCAGTAAATTGGGTAAAGATGCCCACTCAATGTGTACCAAGCGTTTCACCAACCACCAGGATAGCGCTGCCATTCGGTAAGTGACAACCATCGGCTTTTTGAGCAGCATGGCCTCCAATGTCGCCGTTCCCGATGTCATCACGATGGCATCTGCTGCTGTCATAACATGGTGCGAATTCCCCTGAATCAGGGTGACCGACAGATCAGGATAGGACAGCAGCTGCTCTTGAATCAGTGTTTCACAGTTTTGATTCACAACAGGAATGATGAACTTCACGCTGGGTCTTTGGGCAGATAAACCCGTGGCCGTGTCTAAAAGCAGCCCCAGCATACGCCGAATTTCGCTTAAACGGCTACCCGGCATCAGTGCTACCCAGGTGGCACCGCTGTCGATGTTGAGCGTTTGACGCGCCGCTAGCACATCAGGTTCAAACGGCAGCTGGTCAGCCAGCGTATGACCCACAAAGGTGGCATGCATGTCATGCCTGTCATAAAAGGCTTTTTCAAATGGGAAAATACAGAGCACTGAATCGACTGATTTCTTAATGCGGTGAATGCGTTTTTGTCGCCACGCCCAAACGGACGGACTGACATATTGTACGGTTTTGATGCCCTGTTCCTTGAGGCGTTTTGCCACAGGCAAACAGAAGTCCGGTGCGTCAATACCAATAAAGACATCTGGCGGATTATCAAGAAAGGTTTGAATGAGGTGACGACGGACACGCAGTAAGGGACGGATGTGTCGAATGACTTCGACCAGTCCCATCACAGAAAGTGTTTCCATCGGCTCGAGACTTTCACAGCCCTCTGCGATCATGCTAGGGCCGCCAATACCGACAAAGGTCACATCTGGATGTAGGGATTTGAGCGCTCGAATCAGACCTGCACCCAGTATGTCACCCGATGCCTCACCGGCGACAATGCCGACACGCAGCGGTTGATGGGTCAACGCACAATGCCTCGTGTGGCATGATGAATCGAATCAATAAAACGCTGTAACTCACCCGTTTCATCTACCCATGTCTGCAATTCAACCAGAGCCTCTTGCAATGTGGTGCCCTGGCGGTAAACCAATTTGTAGGCATGTCGCAACATCTGAATAACGGCTTTGTCGTAGCCTCTGCGCTTCATGCCTTCGTAATTCATACCATGAGCCGCGGCAGGATTTCCCTGAACCGTCACAAATGCGGGTACATCTTTGAAAAGCGTCGTACCACCACCCAACATGGCATAGTCACCGATACGGCAAAATTGGTGGATTCCACAGGTACCACCAATGATGGCACCTTTCCCTACCTGAACATGCCCTGCCAACTGGCTACCGTTTGCAATGATAACGTCGTCGCCAATAATACAGTCATGAGCAACGTGGGTGTAATTCATCAAGAGGCAGCCATTGCCAATGGTGGTGACGGAATGGTCGTTGACCGTTCCACGGTGCACAGTGACGAACTCTCGAAAGACGTTGCGGTCACCAATCACCAAACGGGTTGGTTCACCCTGGTATTTCTTGTCCTGACAGTCCTCACCAATGGATGAAAACTGGAAAAAACGGTTTTCTTTACCGATCAGCGTTTCACCCTTGATAACCACATGGGGACCAATGTCGCAGCCATCCCCAATCACAACATCAGGCCCTATTATTGCGTAGGGTCCAACCGTAACGTTTAGCCCCAAAACGGCACTTGCATCGATTATAGCGGTTGGATGAATCACAGTTTACACCTTTCGTTCAGCAAACATTAAATCAGCATTACAGACCAGTTTTCCATCGACAGTCGCCGTACAGAGCACCTTGTAAATACCACGTTTACCGGCCTTATAGGTCACTTCGATATCGAGTCTATCGCCAGGTACGACCTGTCGTTTAAAACGCACGTTATCAAGCCCTGCAAACAACATCAAATATCCGTCAGATGCCTTGTTACCGGTGGTCAAATAGCCCAATACACCTGCTACCTGTGCCATTGCTTCACAAATCATGACGCCAGGAAAAATAGCGCGACCAGGGAAATGACCATTAAAAATATCTTCGTTTCCGGAAATATTTTTGTAGCCCTTTACATATTCGCCAGGAACCAATTCCGTAATCCGATCTACCAACATCAAGGGGTACCGGTGTGGCAATATTGCTCTAATAGCTTCAAAATCCATCGGTAAAGTAAAGTCACTCATCACTCTGATTTTCCTGAATTAAATGTAACGCAATAGACTTCGTACCCTGTCAAAAAGTCACGGATACCCGTTCTACACCGGTTGTTGTTTAACGGCTGTAAGCCTCTCATATCGAGGCCATCAGCCGCTAATCTGCTAAATCGTTATTGTCTTTTGCTGGTTGTGCTGCCTGTCGCTCTAGCTGTTTTTCCAGCTGCTGCACACGTCTGTGCAAGGCATCAAGGTTTCGCATGCGTGCGACCATTTTGCGCCAGTCTTTAGAGGGCATGATACCTGTACCAGACGAATACATGCCTGATTCTGGTACTGAACCGGTAACCATGGACTGTCCAGTAAACACACTCGATGGGGCCGTTTTAATGTGTCCAGCAAACCCACTTTGACCGCCCACCATTGTATGGTGTCCGATATCGGTTGACCCTGAAATACCGACCTGACCCGCGAGTGCCGTATGCGCACCGATCGTTACATTATGGGCAATATGCACCAGGTTATCGATTTTTACGCCCTGCTCTATCCGCGTATCCTCGATCGCACCACGATCAATGGCACAGTTTGCGCCAATTTCAACATCGTCGCCGATAACGACGCCGCCAATTTGGGCAATCTTATGCCAATTACCCTGGTTGTTCGCATAACCAAACCCGTGGCTTCCAATGACGGTGCCAGCATGGATGCGGCAGCGTTTACCCACCCTAACGTCATGGTAAATCGTGACACCCGGATAGATGATGGTGGCTTCACCAATCTGTGTTCTTGCACCCAGGGTCACGTTGGCAGCAAGACAAACCCCATCATGCAATACCACATCTGGACCGACCACTGTGTTGGCGCCAATCTGAACACCCAAACCCAAGGTGGCACTGGGCGCTATCTGGGCGGACGTGTGAACGCCCTCAGCAACGGGTGGTTCTGGATCAAACACTGCAGATACCTGTGCAAATGCCAAATAGGGATCATCTACCCGAATCGTATCGCCAACATAGGCAATATCGAGGTTCGTTGGCACCAATAGCAGGCCAGCCTTACAGGTATCCAACAGGGAACGGTATTTCTTGTCTGCCAGGAAACTCACGCAGTGCGCCTCAGCCTGTTCTAGCGTCGACAAGGCGGTAATCACACGATCGGGATTACCACGCAATTCGCCACCGACCAATACTGAAATATCCCTGGCTGTAATCATTAGCGCTGTCCTAACACCCGAGCGTTAAATGCCTCTAACACCAGTGCGGTAATGTTATAGCCTTCGCCTGCATAGATGACCGACTGGGAATCTAAAACAAGATCAAAGGATTCGGCCAGCACAACACTCTGAATGGCTTCAAGCAATAGGGGCTGATAGGTGGTTACAAATGCCTGCTGGCGTTGCTGTTGAATATTGGTCAACTTGTCGATCAACTTCTGGCGCTCAGCCAACAGGCTGTTTACCAAACCAGTGTCTGCTTGAACATCAGCTTCAGCCATGATCGCGCTGTCTGTTTCAAGGCGTTGACGCACCTCAGTAACCTGCTGTTCAATGACACGGATACGTTGTTCGTCGATGCCAAACTCCTGCTTGAGCTTTTCGGTTTCTGCGCGCGCGGCTTCACTTTGAAACAGGGCTATATTTTTATCCAAAAAGGCTATTTTGGTTTCTGCAAATGCCATCGCCGAAAACAGCGTCAATACGACAAACACACTTCTCATCAACATAATCAATCCTCAACTCAAATTGGTTACTGGCCATAGCCAAAGGTAAACATAAATTGTTGCTGTAAATCCTGAGTCTGGGCATTCAACGGCCACGCCCAAATAAAACGTAATGGCGCTATGGGTGTCATCCAGTTCAACTCAAATCCAGCAGAGTACCTTAGACTATCAGGATTAAAGCCTTCTTCACAATTGGCGTTTGCCGCCTGACATTGCGAGGTAAAGACGTTACCCGCGTCAAAGAACAATGACGACCGAAACTGTGTTTGGTCTTTCGCTATCGGAGTCGGGAAGAACAGATCGACGCCGTATTCCAGTTTCATGTTGCCACCAATGGCAGCAGGTATCGCAGTCGACCCAACAGCAGGGGTACTCATAGGTCCCAAAGAACCATAGCGCACACCGCGAACAGAATTCACACCACCTGATACATAGTTCTCAAAGAAGGGTAAGGCACTGGTATCGCCAAAACCACCGCCATAGCCCA
>CAWUUZ010000218.1:0-4334 GCA_963925745.1 uncultured Pseudomonadales bacterium | reverse complement strand
CACGTTTGCGCCTAGGGTCATCATATAGCTCAGGTTGTGTTGTTCATTGCCCGCAAACACCGGGGTGTGCGTGGTAAACACAATATTCTGTTTCACCGTCTCGAGTGCCTGGGTAAAGCCTAACTTGTTTTCGACCATGGTTTGACTGAGCAATTCAATACCGGCCAGTACCGCATGGCCCTCATTGAAATGGTAAACATCGACAGGGAGCTTTGCGGCTTGTAAAAACCGAATGCCGCCGATACCCAAAATCATTTCCTGTTGGACGCGCTTTATGTGGTCACCGCCATAGAGGCGATCGGTAATGACGGGTCCAGTGTTTTCTGGGAGGTCGGTGTCGAGTAAGTACAGTGCCTTTACGCCAGCGGAAGCCGGTACCTTCCACGCTTTTACGGCAATGGCTACACCGCTGATGGTAACGCTGACTTTGATGCCCGTGTCTTCAAGACCAGGGTAGCGGGCTTCAGGAAAGGCATCAACAATGTGTCCTTCGGGGCTCAGCGTTTGACTCACATAGCCTTCTTTCCATTTTAAGCCGATACCGACCATGGGGTAGTCGCCATCCTTGACACCCTTCATATAGTCGCCGGCCAAAACACCCAGTCCACCAGAATAGGTTTTCATGTCGGTGTTTAGGGCATATTCCATGCAAAAATAGGCGACGTTTTTAAAAGGCATTTGAAACCTCCGAGGTTGCAGTTCAGGTGTAGACCATCCTAGCTTATCCCCAATATTGGGGGCATGTCATGGGTCTGATTGTAACACCTATTCAGTGTCGACCCGACTGCATGGCGGGGGATTTTTTAGTGCGATTCTGTTGTGTGCCAATCGACAGAATCCAAGGTCTGGCCATTGGAAATTGGCCCCCACTGGCTCAGTGTGGTCTGGTCTGGCAGAGTTTGTTATCATGCAGACATTCAAATTTAACCATTTTCCTTTAGGGCAGTATTTAGATGACGGGATTGATCGACAAACCTGAACGGCCAAATGGCGACGAATGTTGCGGTGGTGGCTGTTGTCCCTGTATCTGGGACACCTACTATGATGTGCTGGGTCAGTGGGAGGAACAAGAAGGCCTGTACGACAATGTCGACCAACCACAGGCTGCCCCCTAGTAAGCTATTTTGCTTCGTCTGTCTTGCCTGTTTCTCCTGAGTCATATCACCCTGTGTTGTCCGCTTTTTGACCGGTTCGTAACGCCGTCACTGTCTGTTATCTCGCTATTCAGGTTATAAAAAACGCCTTGGATATAGTTTTTTGTGGCTTATTGTGCGATTTCGCTCTACCTTTTAGAGGCAGTGTCTGTGACAAAACGTAGGGGATATCAATGAAATTGCAGCAATTAAGATACATTTGGGAAGTGGCACACCACGATTTAAATGTTTCAGCAACAGCCCAGGTGTTGTTTACGTCACAGCCTGGTATCAGCAAACAGATTCGATTGTTAGAAGATGAATTGGGTGTTGAGATCTTTGCGCGCAGTGGCAAACATCTCACCCGCATCACACCTGCTGGCGAAGAGATTTTGAAGCTGGCAGGTGACATTCTAAAAAAAGTCGACAATATCAAGCAGGTTGCCCAAGAGTTTTCAGATGATACCAAGGGCACTTTGTCTATCGGTACAACCCATACCCAGGCCCGATACGCCTTGCCTCATGTCATTCAGGATTTTATAAAGGGCTATCCGCAGGTCGCACTGCACATGCATCAGGGTACGCCCATGCAAATTGCTGAAATGGCGGCAGATGGCACGGTTGATTTTGCGATTGCGACCGAAGCCATGGAGAATTTCTCCGACCTAATCATGTTCCCCTGTTACCGCTGGAACCGCAGTGTGGTGGTTCCCAAAGACCACCCCTTGGCGCACCGTTCCACCATTACCCTAGAAGAACTCGCAAACTTTCCTTTGGTGACCTATGTGCATGGCTTTACGGGGCGTTCAAAGTTAGACGATGCCTTTGCTGCCCAAAACTTGGTGCCTAAGGTGGTGTTTACTGCGGCAGATACCGATGTAATCAAAACCTATGTGCGGTTGGGCTTAGGTGTAGGGATTGTCGCCAGTATGTCTATAAATGCTGCCGAAGACCCTGATTTGGTCGCTATCGATGCGAGCCACCTCTTCGAGTCATCCATTACCAAGGTGGGCATTCGCAAAGGCACCTTTATGCGTTCCTACATGTACCATTTTATCGAAAAATTCGCCCCACATTTGACCAAAGAGGTTGTCAGCTATGCGTTACTGCACAGCGGAAAAGCAGACCTTGACGAGTTGTTTTCAACGGTGAAGTTACCGGTTTTCTAACGGTAGGATCCTGGGTATGCCGATCTCAGGTATGAGGGTCTAAAATTATGTCACTGACATTTCAAGACGGTTGGTATCCAGTAGTGCTGTTTGTCGCCTATATCCTGGTGATCATACTGATTGGCGGGCGTGTTTTAATACGTAAGAAACCCATTGGCGTAACCTTAGCTTGGGTGCTGTTAATTATTGTTATCCCCGTGTTTGGGGTCTTTCTGTACCTCTTATTTGGTGAGTCCTACGTCGGATACTTTCGTGCCAAGCGGGCACGATTTGCCTTCAAGTACTATGTCGAAAGTCTTCACAGCATCAATGAACTGTCCCTGTTAGTGCCGCAAAATTCCGATGACCCAGCAAGAGCCATTTGGGACCAATCCTATGGCGCATTGCGGCTGCCTGCAATCAGTGGCAACCATGTGGATTTGCTGCCCGATACTGACAGCATCTTGAGCCAGATATTGATCGATGTGGCGGCAGCCAAAACCAGTGTTTACCTAGAATTCTATATCTGCCAATGGGGTGGACGTATTGATGGCATTATGGACGCACTGGAAGCAGCGACCGCCCGTGGTGTTGATGTACGTTTGATGTGTGACAGTGTGGGCTCTCGGCAATTCTTAAAGGACCCCCGCATCAATGTGCTTCGGGGAAAGGGCTTTAAGATCGTTGAAGCGCTCCATGCCAATCCGTTGCGGGTGTTGCTAAGACGCCAAGACCTGCGGATGCACCGAAAAATCATTGTGATCGACGCGTGGATTGCCTATACCGGTTCGATGAATTTGGTTGATCCGCTTCTGTTTAATGTCGACGCCGGCGTGGGCCAGTGGATCGATTTGATGGTGCGCATCCTGGGACCTGTTGCAGTGCCCATGCAGGGGATTCTGGATTATGACTGGTATATGGAAACCCAGGAGACGGTAAAGCCCTTAAGGATGCCAACGACCAGCCCCTTTGGCGCAGGTGTGCCCATTCAGGTGGTGCCCTCAGGTCCCGCCTTGGCCAATGAAAATTTACTCCATTTGCTGCTAACCGCCATCTACTCGGCACGGTCCAGTTTGGATATCACAACACCCTATTTTGTACCCGACGACGCCATCTTTTTGGCCTTGAAATCTGCAGCGCAACGGGGCGTCAAGGTACGGATATTTTTGCCCATCAAAAATGACAGTTTTTTAGCAAAGCACGCGGGTAGGTCTTTTTTTGGCGAGTTAATAAGCAGTGGGGTTCAAATCTGTCCTTTTAAAAAGGGGCCGCTGCATACCAAGTGCGTGTTAATTGACCGCCGTGTCGCTCTGGTGGGTTCGGTGAATCTGGACATGCGCAGCATTTGGCTTAATTTTGAAATTACGGCAGTGATTAGCGATGCAACATTTTGTGAAAAACTCGCAGAGGTCATCGAGGGCTATAACCGGGCTAGCGACACCCTGGACTTAGAACGCTGGCATTCACGGTCCTTGACGCGCCGCATTTTAGAAAATGCCACTCGGTTGCTCAGTCCACTCTTATAACCAATAGCGCTGTGATCGGAGCTACGTCTGTCTGTAGGCATTGATGATCACAGTGCAGGTCAAACTTTTTACCTATTCAAAGCATTGGAGGCACTAAAATGGCATGGACTATGGACCCTGTGACAACACAGGCAGGGCGGGTAGCCATTGTGACGGGTGCCAATACCGGATTGGGTTTTGAAACAGCCAAGGCGCTGGCCAAAGCGGGGATGACGGTTGTCATGGCGTGCCGTGATCGCGTTAAGGGTGAGCGGGCCATGGCTGATATTCTTGCCCACCTTCCACAGGCCGATTTGGCTTTGATGATTTTGGATCTGGGTTCATTGGCATCAGTGTGTGCGTTCTCAGATGCCTTTCGTGCGACCTATAAAAGGCTTGATCTGTTGATCAACAATGCTGGCCTGATGATGCCACCCTTTTTTAGAACAGCGGACGGCTTTGAAAGCCAGATTGGCGTGAATTACATCGGTCACTTTGTGCTAACGGCCCAGTTGATTGAACTCATGAAAGACCAGATGGGATCTCGG
>CAWUUZ010000217.1:0-3944 GCA_963925745.1 uncultured Pseudomonadales bacterium | reverse complement strand
TGACTGGGTTGGTGCCACCGGTACCCTGAGTAAATCAGGTAAGGGCGAGCTCTACGTCAATATCACCGACGTGAACAATTTCAGAATTTTGACCAAAACCCTGCGTCCATTGCCAGACAAGTTTCACGGCTTGGCCGACCAAGAAGCCAAGTACCGTCAGCGTTATGTCGATTTGATCATCAACGATGACACCCGTCGTGCCTTTGTGGTGCGATCAAAGGTCATTGACGGCATTCGCGATTTTCTAAAAAAACGCGACTATATGGAAGTCGAAACCCCCATGTTGCAGGTGATTCCAGGTGGCGCGACGGCGCGTCCCTTTGTGACCCATCACAATGCCATGGATTTGGAACTCTTTCTGCGTATATCGCCTGAACTGTTTTTAAAGCGTTTGGTCGTTGGCGGCTATGAGCGTGTTTTTGAAATCAACCGCAGCTACCGCAATGAAGGTGTGTCTACCCGACATAACCCAGAATTCACCATGATCGAATTCTATCAGGCCTATGCCAATTACAAGGACTTGATGGATCTGACCGAAGAGATGCTGCGCGAATTGGCGACCAATATATTGGGAACCCTAGCCATCACCTATCAGGACCGCGAATACGATTTTGCACAACCCTTTGAGCGGGTGAGCATGTTTGATGCGATTTTGAAATACAACACCCACTTGACTGCAGATGACATCAACACCTTTGAAGGTGCGGTCCGTGTGGCAAATGACCTGGACATTAGAGTCAATGACAGCTGGGGTATTGGCCGCGTACACACTGAAATTTTTGAAGAAACGGTAGAAGAAAACCTGTTTGGCCCGGTGTTTATCACTGAATACCCAGCAGAAATCTCACCCTTGGCGCGTCGAAACGACCATAACCCCTTGATTACCGATCGATTCGAGTTTTTCTTAGGGGGTCGTGAGTTGGCCAACGGTTTTTCTGAGCTTAATGATCCTGTCGATCAGGCTGCACGCTTCCGTGATCAGGTTTTGGAAAAGGACGCTGGCGATGATGAAGCCATGTTCTATGATGCAGACTATATTACTGCCTTGGAATATGGCATGCCGCCGACAGCAGGTGAGGGCATTGGTATCGATCGTTTGGTGATGTTCTTTAACAACACCGCGACCATCAAAGACGTCATACTCTTTCCTCACATGAAGCCTTTGCCCGTTGTCAGCAAAAAATCAGACATTGACGGCGCCTAAGCGCAGTCAATGCTTCACTGGTAGCAGTGTATGGACGCGCTGCTGTCGCTATTCCGTTTTTGGCTAAGGGTTTACTGTTTCATAGGAACGGAGATCCTTGACCCAAGCAACCATTGACGCCCTATGCCTTCATCTAACGCGCAGCATACACAGACATCAAGTGACCACAGACGTAAGACCTGGCTGCGTCGAACCCTACGCCTGTCTCAAAAGGAAGCTGTCGCATCCTCAACCATGACGGCGACCAGTGATAATTTCTTTAACGCCTATGCGATTTTCCTCAATGCCAGCCTGTCTCAGATGGGTTGGGCCTTTGGTTTGCCGCAGCTTTTTGGCGCAATATCACAGTTGTTAACCGTCTGGTGGGCCAGTTTCTTTCACCGCAAAGCCTTTATAGTGGTGCTAGCGTCTGTGCAGGCTATCGTCATCATGGCTATGGGGCTGTTGTCATTCTGGTATGAGTCTGACGTCATCTGGGTGTTTATTTTTTTAGAGGTGCTGTATCACGTCTGTATGAACCTGATACAACCCCATTGGCGTGCTTGGATGGGGAACATTGTGCCCGAACGCCGACGCGGCACATTTTTTGCGTCCCGCACAAGGCTAACCATGGCTGCATCCTTGATGGTATTTATCGTCGGTGGTGTGATTCTGACGGTCACAGACGATCACAACATTACCTGGTTTGGTTTTCTCCTGATGTTTAGCATCGCGGCAGGCGGTCGCGTTGTATCTGCCAAATACCTCCATAGGATGCATGATCCGGTGCCCGATGCGCCTGCGCAGCCACAGGTCTTTGTGCAAACCTTGCAACAATTTCGGACCGCTTGGAGTGACAAAACCTTTCGTCAATACAGTCTGTTTGTCGGCGGTATGCAGATGATGGTTGCCATTTCGGCACCTTTCTTTGCGGTGTATATGTTGCGGGTGTTGGAATTTACCTATTTAGAATATGTGCTGTCGAGTGTTGCGTCGATCTTGACCCAGTTCGCGATGTTGCGATTTTGGGGACGGTTTAGTGACCAATTTGGCAACCGACTGGTGATGATCATTACCAGCTGCATGATTCCGGCATTGCCTTTGATTTGGCTCTTCTCGGACAATTTTGGCTACATTCTGTTTATTCAAATGTTGTCTGGATTGGCATGGAGTGGTTTTACACTCAGTACCGCCAACTACCTCTATGACATCAGGCCTTTCCGATCTGACTTTGCGACCTATGCAGCCCTGCAGTCAGCCCTGGGTGCAGCTCTGGTCTTTGTGGGTGCGATGGTGGGCGGTCAGATAGCAGCGAATTCTGCGACATTTTTAGATTGGACGGGACTCAGTCGCTGGTTGGTAGAACCGATTTTTCTGGTGTTTTTGATCTCATCAATATTACGCACGGGTGTGACGCTGTGGTTTATTCCACGGTCGGTTGAGCCCAGTGTGCGACCCAGACCCAAGTTTTTATCCCTTGTCTTCCGGATTGCCCGATTTAACGCGATATCAGGCGTGGGTCTTGACTGGATGACCGTCGTCAAACGCAAGACACCGGATACTGATGTCGATGCTTCTGACGACAATCCGCCTCAATAATAGCCGATCAAAACGACCACAAAATGCCCAAGGTTGGGGTGTAAACAAAGCCATTATTGGGAAGAAACAGCGCCTTTACTGAACCAAAAAATGTGATGTTACTGGCTGCTGCCTGTTCGTAGCCCAATGCAGCACTAAAACCGAGGTCTGAGCCATTGCGTTGGTCGATCAGTGCAAGACCCAACTGGTTGAAAACACCGGTAGTCAATCCAGCACTATAGGACTTTAAAGCACCTTCAAACATCACGTTATCATTATCTCCCAAGGCCAGATTGAAGATGATGGTCTTGCCAGTCTTCGTTGGACGTTGGTAAATGACGTTAAAGCTGTTGCCCACAGGTTGGCCGTCGTCTAACATTTTTATGAAGTCGGTACCTATGGCACGACCACCTGCAAATGCAGAGAAACTGAAGGTTACCAACAGGCTGCCAATGACGGCGATGAGTCCTTTATTCATAATGATACTCCTGTGATTAAGGCGGCTACTCTATCGTTTGGGCACCACATAACATTGTTGTAGTGCACATTTTTGGCATATTTTTACCCCCGCCAAGTAATCGCGTTATAGGCTTCAAAAACATTCGGCAATAAACCCCCATTTTAGATCTTTTAATGCGCCTGTTTTGGATGTCGTGGCATGGATTTTTAATGGGGTCTGTGGTTTGATGGAGACAACCAGATCATGACGTTGGTGCTGCGATAACGGCAGCTGTCAGGGACCACAACGGCTGCTTGGACCTGTTTAAAAAACGGTGACAACTTCTTTGCTTTCTGCTTCTGACATGATGTTAGCGTAGATTCTTAGCCCCAGCATCGCCAGTCCTAAGCCGTTAATCGTGAGAAAGCGTCACCTATTTTCATTTTACTGTCTGTCCGTGCAGTTGGGACATATTTTGGAGCTGTATGCTGAATCCCATTTTAACCCTTAAAAGGATTTTACAAGAGTCTGCCAAGGTAGAACGGCAGGATCACATGGTTGACGGTATCGTGCGCCAGATAGCCAATGCCATGAAGGCAGACGTGTGCAGCCTGTATCTGATGGAAGCAGAGGATGTGGTGCTTAACGCGACGGTGGGTTTGGCTCAGGACGCTATCCACAAAATACGGATGAGACCGGGGCAGGGATTGGTGGGTACCATCGTTGCCAGTCAGCATCTGCTCA
>CAWUUZ010000216.1:0-8748 GCA_963925745.1 uncultured Pseudomonadales bacterium | reverse complement strand
ATGGCGGGTGACGGTAAAGACAAAGGTGCTCTGCTCAGTCCACTCTTGAACAACATAGGAAAAATGCTCGCCCACCATGGCGTCAGCTTTTTCGTCTCGTTGCTGCGCCGTTAATTGGCTAAACTGCTTCGCTAGGCGCTGCATCAAATTAATTTGAAAACTGCCCACATCCTGCACATCGCTGTTGCGTGGAAATGTCCTAGTTCCCTCTTTTCTGGTCACCCGTATCTGCTGTTTTTCAGCGTCAAACACCATGTCCTGTTTGGTTTGCGACAGGGCGACGCGGTTGTTGCTGAGATAGCGAATAGGAACGGTATGGCCATCTTTCCAGGCAAAAGTAGACTGTTCTAAAACGGATATGATGGGGTTTTTGGTCGTCAGGGTTAAATTCCATGCACCATCGGCACGTTGCTGTAACTGCTGTTCGCCCTTAAGAGTGAGGGTAAAGGAACCATATTTTGAGGCCTTGAGCGCCATGGTGTAGGGCGTCAGTGCAGCGCCAAAAATAGGGCTGCTGATAAGAATACATAGGGCTGAAATCAGGCTTAATCTAGTGCGTATCATGATCCAAGACATATCCACTGGCATCCAATTGTTGTTGGTTAAGATAACAGCGATTGTTGGACATGGAAATCTTGTTTTGCAAAAACCATTCGATAGCCATGGGCAGAATCTGGTGTTCTAGTACCAGAACACGCTGTGCCAGGGTCTTCTCAGTGTCACCTTTGGATACCGTTAACGACGCCTGAATGATGTTAGGTCCGTCATCGAGATCAGCGGTCACAAAGTGTACGGTTGCCCCATGGTTTTGCGCACCAGACTCCAAGGCACGGGCATGGGTATGCAAGCCTTTGAATTCCGGCAGCAGGGCGGGGTGAATGTTGATCATACTGCCTTCGAATTGTTGCACGAAATCGGGAGAGAGAATCCGCATAAAGCCAGCCAATACCACCAGTTTGGGTGTAAACCGAGCGATCAGTTTTGCCAAGGCCTGGTCGTAGCTGTTTCGGTCAGGAAAGGTTCTGTGGTCAAGTACGATGGCGGGGATGCCTGCACGGGTTGCCCGCGCAAGGCCCTTTACGTCGGCATTGTTAGAGATCACCGCAACGATAGGTTCGCTGATGATCTGCTGCTGATACCCATCAATAACGGCCTGTAAGTTGGTGCCGCCACCTGAGATAAGTACCACAATGCCGTGACCTGTCATGCAGTGATGCCTTCCAAAACGACACGGTGTTCAGCCGTGTGGTCAGCAATATGACCAATAACCACCGGTGCTTCACCCTGCTCTGTCAAGAGTGCCATAACCGCATCAACTTCCTGGGGTGACACAGCTAACACCATACCAATGCCGCAGTTAAAGGTGCGATACAGTTCGAAGTCAGAAATGCCGCCTTCTTTTTGAAGCCAGTTAAAGATGGCCGGTTTTTGCCAGCTCTGGGTGTCAATATGTGCCTGGGTGCCTTCGGGCAGGACCCTTGGGATATTTTCCTGAAAGCCACCGCCAGTCAAATGCGCAACCGCATTGACCCGACCCGACCGCACAGCAGCCAGAATAGATTGAACATAGATACGGGTGGGTGCCATAAGCACCTCGCCAAAGGTACTTCCCTCAAAGGGATCAGACAAAGCCGTACCGCTGATTTCCAGTACTTTACGGATCAGGGAGTAACCGTTTGAGTGGGGGCCAGAGGAGGTTAAGCCAATAAGGATATCCCCAGAAGCCACCTTGCTGCCGTCTAGGATGTCATCTTTTTCAACCACACCCACGCAGAAACCAGCTAGGTCATAATCGTCGCCTTCATACATGCCAGGCATTTCGGCTGTTTCACCACCCACCAGGGCACATTTGGATTGAACACAGCCCTCTGCAATACCGCTGACAACATCAGCTGCTGCATCTACATTGAGGTGCCCTGTGGCATAGTAATCGAGAAAGAATAAGGGTTCTGCACCGCATACAATCAGGTCGTTAACACACATGGCAACCAGGTCGATGCCAATCGTATCGTGTTTGTTCAGATCAATCGCTAGGCGTAATTTGGTGCCAACACCATCGGTACCAGAAACCAAAACTGGCTTGCGGTATCCCTCTGGAATTTCGCACAGGGCGCCAAAACCACCGAGACCACCCAAAACTTCAGGTCGTTTCGTTCTTGCTACTTGGGACTTGATGCGGTCTACCAGCGCATTACCAGCGTTGATATCAACACCAGAATCTTGATAGCTAAGGGATTTACTCATATCGTTCAGGGCTCCGATGGTGCGTTATAGGCAACAGGAGGCAGCGTCAACATCTGCCAAACTTACAGGTCGCAGTGTGGTTACAGGGCATCCATTTCTGAGCGCTCGCAAGGGCTTGTTGCACCCAAAACAGCAGCGATTTAAACGAACACCGATAGGTAACCTGTCAAGGCGGTGAATATTAACAGATCAACCCAGATAAATGTTATTCTCTGGTGATAAAAAATTGCCAGTTTGGCAGAATGGATCAAGGCCGTTTTGGCAACCAGATGGTTGGTTTTCAAAGTGTTGGCGTAACGCCAGTGAGACAGAGGGTTAGGGGACATTAGGATGTTAGGTTACCGTTGGATTTTTACAGTCCTTTTTGGGTTAGGGTTACTGAGCGGTTCGTTATTTGCCGCTGAAAATGTAAAGGATTTGTACCAAGCGATCGAGGTGGTGTCGGTTGACAGCTCCGATTCGGAAGTCAATAACGCCATGTCGGATGGCCTTGCATCGGTGGTTGTGCGCATGTCGGGTACGGCAACGAGTCTATTGAATCCGGTTATTCGTGAGGCGTTACAAAATGCCAAGCAATACCTCAGCAGTTTCCGTTATGAAAAAAGCACCGAAATACGCGCCAATTTGCTTGGCGAGGTGGTGCAAACCAAAAAATTGGTCATGGCATTTGATGCCTTTCGGTTGAAAACGTTACTGGCATCAGGATTGGTGCCGGTGTGGGATGAAACCCGACCTACAGTGCTTACCTGGATCGCGATCGAACGCTCCAATCGGCGTGAAATTTTGTCTGACCTCGACACCGACGGGGTTCTGGTATCCCTGAAAGACGCTGCGGCCCAGCGAGGTGTTTCCTATAAGATTCCCGAGATGGACCTGTTGGACCAATTGGCGCTCAACGTGTCCGAAGTGTGGGGACTGTTTCCTGATGCCGTGCTTGACGCATCGGCCCGATATGACAGCGAGTATATTTTAGCTGGGCGTATCTACGCTAACGGCACCGTGGGATGGAAAATGGATTATTTGCTGCTGACCCGCAGTGGATCGACCCGCTTTCAAGCCACAGCAGAGACAGTTGAATTGCTGCTCGAACAGGTGGTTGATCATGTGGCTGAAACCATGGCCAGTAGGTATGCGGTTATCCTAGGGGGCACCAGAGCAACAACTACCGATATTCTGGTTAACGGCATTGTGTCACTGTCGGAATACGCCCAGTTGCAAGCCCTGTTAGCTGGCTTGGGTCAGGTGTCTGAGGTACAGGTTCAATCGGTTACAGGCAACAGCGTGCGGCTTCAAATCAGAAGTTATGGTGGCCCATCTCAGCTGATCGACAATTTGGATCTCTACCGAGACCGGCTGATACCCACCCCGATAGAAAGTAGGCCAGAAGGATCACTGCCGTCAGAGCAGTGGTTTGTGTGGCAGGATAAAGGCTGATGTTGTCAAAAACAAACAGGACGAGAGTGTCGCAATATGAGCAATAGACTGTGGGTGATATTTGGGGTTTTTGTTTTTGGCTTCCTGGTGTATTCACTCAATGCCGTGTTGTTTCCCTTCGTTACGGCTTTGGCCATTGCCTATATGGCCGATCCCGCTGCTGATTGGTTGGAATCCAAGGGTCTGAACCGCACGGGCGCCGTGGTTATCTGCTTTTCGCTGCTGTTGGTGATAGTCAGCCTCTGTCTGATTGTGTTGTTCCCGATGTTGGCACACCAAATTAAAATCATGATTCAATTGGTTCCTCAGGGGCTCAGTTGGGTGACAGAGACTGTGTTCCCCTGGGTAGAGATACAGTTGGGTGTCACCCTGTCAGAGATGGATTGGCGCAGTGTCTGGAATGGTGTCGATTGGTCTGCGACAGGCGATATTCTATCCAAGATTTTGGGTAATTTGGGTCAGTCCAGTGCCACGGTCTTGGCCTTTGTCACCAACCTGGTACTGATTCCCGTTGTGGCATTTTATCTGCTACGCGATTGGGACCGTTTGGTCGCTAACATTGATGGTTTGATCCCTGCAAGACGTCAGGCATTGGTACGACAACTCGCCAATGACTGTCATCAGGTATTAAAAGCCTTTATCCGTGGCCAGTTGTTGGTGATGGTGGCGTTGGCCGTACTCTATACCACGGGTCTGATGGTCATTGGCCTTGATTTGGCATTATTGATAGGCGTTTTAGCCGGCTTGGCAAGCATTGTGCCCTATATGGGTTTTGTGATCGGCTTTGGCGCAGCACTGTTGGCGGCCGTATTTCAATTTCACGACTGGCTTCCCCTGGTAGGCGTCTTGGTCGTTTTTGGCGTCGGTCAGATGCTTGAAAGCATGGTGCTAACACCTTTGTTTGTGGGTGATAAAATTGGTTTACATCCGGTCGCCGTTATTTTTGCACTGATGGCGGGTGGACAGCTGTTTGGTTTTGTTGGCATGTTAATCGCGCTGCCCGTTGCTGCCGTCATCATGGTGATCTTACGGCATCTACATGGCGGATACCTTTCCAGTGATTTTTACCAGCCGCCAATAGACAAACGTTCCTAGTTGTAGCCACAATCCACACCCTAGAAAAACACAATAAAAAAATACCGAACCGCTGCAACGGCTATCACTGGCCTTTGGCAGGAATTGAGGAAGACGATGCAAAGCTATTCAAGTTTTGGACTATTGAAACATGCCCTCAGTTACCACGAACAGTGGCAACGCGCATGGCGAAACCCCACCCCCAAGAAACATTATGATGTTGTCATTGTGGGTGGTGGTGGACACGGACTCGCAACCGCCTATTACTTGGCCAAGGTTCATGGCATTACCAATGTGGCCGTGCTTGAGAAGGGCTATCTGGGTGGTGGCAATACCGCGCGTAACACAACCATTGTTCGCTCTAATTACCTCTGGGACGAAGCAGCGCACCTCTATGAGCATTCGATGAAGCTCTGGGAAGGGCTCTCTCAAGACCTCAATTTTAATGTGATGTTTTCTCAACGTGGGGTGCTGAACCTTGGTCATAACCTACAGGATATGCGTGATATCCAACGTAGGGTCGCAGCCAACCGCCTAAATGGCATCGACGGAGAAATACTCGACACCCGTCAGGTGCAGGAACTGGTACCCATATTGGATTGTTCACAGCAGGCGCGCTTTCCGGTGCTGGGTGCCTCTTGGCAGCCAAGGGCAGGGGTCGCACGCCATGATGCCGTGGCATGGGGTTATGCTCGGGCCGCTGATGCCCTGGGTGTCGATCTCATACAGCAGTGTGAGGTTATCGATATTGAGACCGAAGACGGTGCTGCTACAGGTGTGATAACCAAACAGCACGGGCGTATCACGGCAGGCAGAATAGGCTGTGTGGTTGCCGGTAATTCCAGTGTCTTGGCCAATATGGTGGGTTTAAAGCTACCCTTAGAGTCGCACCCACTGCAGGCCATGGTGTCTGAGCCCATCAAACCGATTTTGGATACCGTGGTGATGTCAAATGCGGTACACGGCTATATCTCACAGTCTGACAAGGGTGATCTGGTTATTGGCGCCGGTATCGACGGCTACAATGGCTATGGCCAACGTGGCTCCTACCACACCATTGAACATACAGTGCAGGCGATTCTCGAACTCTTCCCGATTTTTTCCCGCGTGCGCATGAACCGCCAATGGGGTGGCATTGTTGATACCTGTCCCGATGCCTGCCCGATTATTTCGGATACCCCTGTCGAGAATCTCTTTTTTAACTGTGGTTGGGGTACAGGTGGATTTAAAGCCACGCCGGGTTCAGGCCATGTGTTTGCGGCGACCTTGGCCAAGGGCGTTGTTCATGAGTTGGCAAAACCATTTTCGCTCAACCGCTTTAAAACGGGTGCGCTCATTGATGAACATGGCGCTGCGGGTGTAGCGCACTGATTTGAGGATGTCTGATGTTTTCGATTTATTGTCCTTACTGTGAAGAACACAGATCTGAGGAAGAATTTCATGCCAAGGGGCAGGCGCACATTGCGCGACCTGAGGATCCTGATCAGTGCACCGACGCGCAGTGGGGCGAATTTCTGTATGTCCGAGACAATCCGAAAGGCTTGCATAGCGAACAGTGGTACCACGCAGTGGGGTGCCGCAAGTTTTTTAATGTACTGCGTGACACCCAAAGCTATGTGATACATGACACCTATAAGGTGGGTGAACAGCCTAGCAGTGTGAGTGAAGCACCGGGTGTTTCTCAGGCAAAATCAACGTCGTAAGGGCCACAACATGACACAGATAAATCGGTTGGTAACGGGCGGACGCGTTGATCGGACCCAACCCATCAGTTTTGAATTTAATGGCGTTGCCTACAGTGGTTATGTCGGAGACACCCTGGCATCAGCCCTGTTAGCCAATGGCGTTGATGTGGTGGGTCGCAGTTTTAAATACAGCCGTCCACGCGGCATTATGGGATCCGGTGCAGAGGAGCCAAACGCCATTCTGCAGCTGGGCGCTACCGAAGCCACCCAGGTGCCCAATATCCGTGCGACACAGCAGATGCTCTATGACGGTTTGGTTGCCAATGCGACCAATGGATGGCCCAGCACGGAACACGATTTGATGGGCTATGTGGGAAAGATAGGGGGCCGTATGATGCCACCCGGATTCTACTACAAGACCTTTATGTATCCACCCTCGCTGTGGCAGACCTATGAGACCTTTATTCGCAAGGCTGCTGGCATGGGGCGCTCACCGATTGAGCCTGACCACGACCATTATGACCACATGAACCACAGCGTCGATGTCTTGGTGGTGGGCGCAGGACCGGCTGGCCTGTCTGCGGCATTGGCTGCTGGCAGAGCAGGCGCGCGGGTAATCTTGGTAGACGAGCAATCAGAGTGTGGCGGACAGTTATTGCACCGTGATGTGACCCTCGACGGAATACCTGGCACCCAATGGGTTGAAGCGGCATTGGCAGAATTGGCGACAATGCCCGAGGTGACCGTACTGCCACGCACCACAGCCAACGGCTACCATGACCATAACTTTCTGACGTTGCATGAGCTGCGAACAGACCATCTATTTGATCAGGCGCCATCCTTGCAGGTGCGACAGCGCTTGCACCGTGTGAGGGCTGCCAGCGTGGTCTTGGCGACGGGTGCCATTGAACGGCCCCTGGTATTGGCCAATAACGATGTCCCTGGCTGTATGCTGGCCTCTGCAGTGTCGGTTTACATACGGCGCTATGGTGTATTGCCCGGTAATGATTTGGTACTGATGACCAGCAATGATGACGCCTACCAAACAGCGATTGATTGGCACGATGCAGGCTTTTCGGTCGCGGCCATTGTCGATGCGCGGGCATCTTCGGGTGCCGCCTGCCAAGCGGCAGTGACAGCACGGGGCATTCGGGTTCTGTACCAATCAGGTGTTATTGAAGTCACAGGCAGCAAGCGGGTCTCGGGTGTTGTGATCGCGGCCTTGGATCCGACTGGATCGCGTGTTATCGGAAAAACACAGCGCTTAGCCTGTGATACCTTGGCGACCTCGGGTGGTTGGTCTCCTGCCATCCACCTGTCTTGCCATACAGGCGCCAGACCGATTTGGAGAGAAGACATTGCCGCCTTTGTTCCGGGTGAAACGGTTCAGAAGCAGTGGGTTGCGGGCGCAATCAATGGCGACTATCGGTTGCAGGATTGTTTGGCAGCAGGCGCCACAGCGGGTGCTGCGGCCGCGCAGAATGCGGGTTTTGAACCACAGCAGCAACAGCCCCCAACAGCGTTTGTCCCCAAGTGTTCCGACTGGGAGGAGGCGTTGCCGCTTGCCTTGTTCCACATTCCCCACAGCAAACCAACGAGCCGAGCACCCAAACAATTTGTCGACTTCCAGACCGATGTCACGGCAGCAGCCATCGAACTTGCAACACGGGAAGGTTACGAGTCTATAGAACATGTTAAGCGCTATACCGCGCTTGGATTTGGCACCGACCAAGGCAAGTTAGGCAATATCAATGGCATGGCGATCACGGCGAAGGCATTAAACAAGACCATTCCTGATACCGGTACGACCATCTTTCGACCGAATTACACACCTGTGACCTTTGGCGCCATTGTTGGCCGCCACTGTGGGGAGTTGTTTGAACCCAAGCGTTATACCCCCATACACCGTTGGCATTTGGCGAACGGTGCTGAGTTTGAGGATGTTGGTCTTTGGAAGCGCCCACGTTATTTCCCACGCGACGGTGAAAACATGGATGATGCGGTTGCCAGAGAGTGTTTGGCGGCGCGACAGGGCGTTGGCCTTCTTGATGCTTCGACTCTGGGAAAAATCGACATTCAGGGTAAGGATGCGCGCGAATTCTTAGGCCGTGTTTACAGCAATGCCTGGGCAAAATTGGCGGTTGGAAAATGCCGATACGGACTGATGTGTGGTGAAGACGGTATGGTTTTTGATGATGGCGTCACGGCCTGTCTTGCCGAAAATCACTTTGCGATGACCACCACAACGCGTGGGGCAGCACGGGTGATGGAATGGCTAGAACATTATCACCAAACGGAATGGCCTGATTTA
>CAWUUZ010000215.1:0-2599 GCA_963925745.1 uncultured Pseudomonadales bacterium | reverse complement strand
TGAAGCGGCGGCTATCGTCGACTCTGCCAACAAGCGCGGTATTCAGATCGTAGAAGAAGCCAAAAGTACTGCCGTTGTTGAGGCCGGTCGTGTTAAGACCGCTGCCCAAGCAGAAATTGAGCAAGAGACTAATCGTGCACGGGAGCACTTGCGTGGTCAGGTAGCCGCGTTGTCTCTCGCAGGCGCTGAAAAGATTTTGGGTGCGGCTATTGATCAGAAGGCACATGCCGGCCTGGTTGATAAGCTGGCTGCAGAGTTGTAACCCGGGGGAGCTATGGCGGAGTTAAGCACAATCGCACGTCCCTATGCTAAGGCCGCTTTCGAGTACGCTCGGGATAAGGGTCAGTTGTCACAGTGGGATAAGGAGTTGGCTGCCGTAGCGGCAGTGAGTCTGGACGACACGATGGACGGAGTGCTTCACAATCCTGCCCTGACAGCGGAGCAGCAGGTAAGTCTGTCTGAAATGCACAGACAGTGGCAGCAAGCAGCCTGTATGCCCGTAGACCTGGTTCGGGCACAGTCTTTGGCGACCTCCCACTGCGAGCATGACTGGCGTGGGCACCGTGAAGACAACGACTGGGCAGGATTTTTACCCAAATTAGAGACCGTGGTCGACCTCGCAAAAACCGAAGCAGTGATTCGGCAGGAAGCTGGCAACGGCGCCTATGAAACACCCTATGATGCGATGCTCAACCTCTATGCCACCGGCGATACCAGTGACTTTATTGCCGATGTGTTTCAAGAACTCAAGGAGGCGCTACCACCCCTTCTCGAAGAAATTCGTGCGGTACAGTCCCCCAAAGCCTTGCATATCACAGGCCCGTTTGAACTGTCAGCACAGGAGCAGCTCAGTCGCGAGCTAATGAAGGTGTTGGGATTTGACTTTGGCAGCGGCCGTTTGGACGTCAGTGCCCATCCCTTTAGCACCGGCGGTCCCGGCGACCAACGTATTACGACACGCTACCGCGCCACAGAATTTGCAGAGGCCCTTTTAGCGACCGCCCACGAAACCGGCCACGCCAGTTATGAAGCAGGATTGCCAAAAGAATGGTCTGGTCTGCCAGCAGGTCGCGCCCGGTCAATGAGCATTCACGAAAGCCAAAGTCTGTTGTTTGAAAAGCAGATATTTTTGGCCAAACCCTTTGTCGGCCATTTTGCCCCTCAGGTGCATCAGCATTTGGCGACCACAGCCAATGTGACGGCAGAGCAGTTATGGCAACACTATATTCGTGTTGAGCCAGGCCTTATCCGTGTAGAGGCAGACGAGGTCACCTACCCCTTGCACGTCATCCTCAGGCATGAAATCGAAAGCCAGCTGATGAACGGCGCCATTAACACGGCAGACATCCCTGAATTGTGGGATCAGGGCATGGCGCACTATTTGGGTATTGATACCAAGGGCAACTTTAAAGACGGCTGTATGCAGGACGTACATTGGGCGGGCGGTGCCTTTGGCTATTTCCCAACCTACACCCTGGGCGCCTTGAATGCGGCCCAACAGTTTGCCCAGATCAAGATAGACCACCCCGATTGGCAGGCGCGATTGGCCTTGGGCGATGTGGGTTTTATCCGACAGTGGTTGGGCGAGAAAATTTGGAGCAAAGCCTCCTTGCTCTCGACGTCCGAGCTGATGGTGCAGTCGACGGGTGAAACCACCCACCCCAAATACTTTCTGGATCATATTCGAGCCCGTTATTTGCAAAAGGCCTACTAGGCCGCGCAACACCTTGGCCCCGCAATCTATTCATCAAAGGGGCCAAATATTTCATGTGGGCATTGCAGGCCACATGCTATTATTTTAAGACATTGTTGCACTGCCGATCGGCTGACCCACCTGTGCCGTTTCTCTATGCAAGTGTCATTCTCCTCATCCCAAACCACTGGAAAGCGCTTTCATGAATGTGAAATCTCTAAAAAAAGACAAGATCCGAATTCTGCTGCTAGAGGGCGTCCACAAGTCGGCAGTTGATGTGTTGGTGCGTTCTGGTTATGAGAATATCGAGCAGATATCCACGGCTTTAACCGAAGAAGAATTGGTTGAGAAAATCAAGGATGTGCACGTTATCGGCATTCGCTCTCGTACCCAGCTGACACAGGCAGTTTTCGATGCTGCCGATAAGTTGATTGCGGTGGGTTGTTTTTGTATTGGTACCAACCAGGTAAATCTTGACGCAGCAACCGAGAAAGGCGTGGCGGTATTTAACGCCCCCTATTCCAACACCCGCTCTGTTGCCGAATTGGTTTTGGCCGAAACGATCTTACTTTTACGTCGTATTGCAGAGCGCAACGCCTCTTGCCACCGTGGTGGCTGGATGAAGGACGCCAAGAAGTCCTATGAAAGCCGCGGCAAGGTGTTGGGTATTATCGGCTACGGTAACATCGGCACCCAATTGGGCATCCTGGCAGAAGGCTTGGGTATGCATGTTCGGTATTTTGATGTGTCGAATAAGCTACCGCTTGGCAATGCACAGCCGGTAGGATCCTTGGACGAATTGTTGGCCATGGCCGACGTGGTGACCATGCATGTGCCTGAGAACGCCTCTACAGAATGGATGATCGGTGAGCGCGAGTTTGATCTCATGAAGCCGGGTGCCGTCTT
>CAWUUZ010000214.1:0-2966 GCA_963925745.1 uncultured Pseudomonadales bacterium | reverse complement strand
TAGTTACAAAGGAAAACAAATTTCCGATTGCGCCAGCTTCTGATGCACAAGCCTTAGCTGACTTTGCTGAACTACAAAACTTTGATGGTAATTTACTTTTAAAAAGTGGTGATTGGTTTTCTAGGTCTGAGTTTGAAAACTGTCGGTTTAAATCGGCATCCAGATAGCGTCTGTTATCCGCCCAGGCAGCCTGGTTGGCAAACAGTGTTGTGACATCTAGCCCAGGGCGGGCAATTTCAAGGGGGGCTTGTTTCCAACGCTGTAGCAGGTGAATGCCGGTCAGCTCATTACCGTGCGTACCACCTACCAATAGAATTTTTTTATCTGACATCTCACATCACCTTTTGGGCACGGGACCCATTGCGTAAAAATGCCTATCACATGCAGAAGCTGGGATGCCCGTGGACACCCCAGACAACTGTGTTATTCGCGTTCTTTGTTGTAAGGCACACCGACCGAACGTGGTGGATTGGCGCGGCCGATAAAGCCCGCCAATAGGACAACAGTTAACACATAGGGAACCATTTCAATAAACTGAACCGGTATTGTTCCCCAGCCGAACACCTCAACACCCTGCAATCGAATCGCATAGGCTTCAAGCAAACCAAATAGGAAACAACCCATCATGGCCTGAACGGGCCGCCACTTACCAAAGATCAGGGCAGCCAAAGCAATATAGCCTTTACCCGCACTCATGTTGGGCATGAACTGCGCGGTACTTCCGCCAATGGCCAAATAGGTGCCCGCAATGCCCGCCAAAATACCGCAGACCACCAAGGCCTTATAGCGCATGGCAACCACAGAGATGCCTGCGGTATCAACAGCAGCGGGGTTCTCACCGACTGCGCGTAGACGGAGACCAAAACGGGTGTGAAACAACACATACCAAGACAGCGGCACCATCAAAAAGCCGAGGTACAGCATGATGGAGTGGCCACTCAGAATTTCACCATAGATGGATCCTACGAAAGGCACGTGCTCTTGAATCCACTCGGCACCAATCCAATCAATGCCTTCAAAACGCGCGTCACCCCTAAGGTTTGGCGTCTGCCCACCCTGTTGAAACCACAGTCGACCCAAGATGACCGTTGTACCTGCAACCAAAATATTGATCGCCATACCCGACACGATTTGGTCGCCGCGGTGGGTGATAGTCGCAAAACCATGCAACATGGCAACAGCAACTGTTGTCGCAATGGCTGCTGCTAGACCGATCCAAGCAGAACCTGTCACCGCCGCTGCCGATGCGGCTGCAAAGGCGCCTGCAAGCAACTTGCCTTCGAGTGCAATGTTAACAATGCCAGAGCGCTCAGAAAACATGCCTGCCAAGGCCAACAGCACCAAGGGCGTTGAGAGTCTTAACATACTGTCTAGGGGTAAAATGACCCAGTTAAACCAGAATTCAAGCATGGTGGGTCTCCTCTTTCGAATGCCGTAAACCGCTTATCTTCAAGTACAGACTTTCAATGCTCGGTTTAAACATATACTCCAGGGCACCACTAAACAGAATAATCAGACCCTGAAGTACGATAATGATTTTAGAATCGATCCCTGGGAATTCGAAGGCGAGCTCAGCACCGCCTTGATAAAGGAATCCGAACAGAATACTAGCCAATACGATACCAATGGGGTGGTTTCGACCCATCAGGGACACCGCAATACCGGTAAATCCAAAACCCGCCACATAATTGAGTTTCAATTGGTGCATATCGCCTGACAGGGTATTCAGGGCAAAGAATCCAGCCAACATACCCGACACAGCCATCGTCAGGAGGGTGATCTTGACCGGATTGATACCCGCATACTTGGCAGCACTGCCGTTAAATCCCTGGGCGCGAATTTCATAGCCCCATCGGGTATTCCAAAGGAAAACCCACACAGCAACTGCGCAAATCAATGCAAAAATAAAGGAGAGATTGAGGGGTGTCGAGGTCATCTCAATCCCAAACGGTGCCAAGACATCATGCATCTTGGGTATCCAAGACGTCACCGCAAACACAGCAGATTCAGGCGCCATGCTGTGGGCAGGTTTGAGTACCTCAACCAACATATAGGCCATGATACTCGCCGCGATAAAATTGAACATGATGGTGGTGATAACAATGTGGCTGCCACGCTTTGCCTGCAAATAGGCAGGAATAAAGGCCCAACCTGCCCCAAAAACACCCGCAGCGATGATCACCAAGGGCATCATCAGCCAAAAGGGCAAAACGTCACCCAGGTAGAGCGACACCAAGGCGACACCCAGTCCTGCAAAATACGCCTGTCCTTCGCCACCGATGTTAAACAGCTGACAGTGAAAGGCCACTGACACCGCAAGACCGGTAAAAATAAAGCCGGTTGCATAAAAAAGGGTATAGCCCCAGCCTTCTGAATAACCAAAGGCTCCCTGCCACATCACCTTTGCGGCAGCCCAGGGTTCAACACCGACATAGACAAATACCAGCGCAGATACCAAAAACGCCATCAATATATTGGCCAGGGGTACAACGGCATAGTTGATCCACCCTGGAATTCTTTGACTACTCATGGGTGGACTCCTCTACCGCAGTGTCTAGATTATCAACATCATCGGGCAGGATATTCGCCATCATGAGACCCAATGTTTTTTCGTCGGCTAATGTGGCATCGAGTTCGCCAACAATGTTTCCGCTGTACATCACCACGATTCGGTCAGCCAGACTCATGATTTCGTCGAGTTCCACCGAAACCAATAAGACCGCTTTGCCATCATTGCGCATGTCCATCACACGTTTGTGAATAAATTCTATCGCCCCGATATCGACACCTCGGGTAGGCTGACCCACCAAAAAGACATCCGGATTTTTCTCAACTTCGCGTGCGATCACCAATTTTTGCTGGTTGCCGCCTGAGAAGCTGGCGGTTATCAAATCTGGATAGTCGGGACGTACATCCCAGGTGGTCATTTTGGCCTGACAGTCTTCACGAATGGCTTTCTTGTTTTG
>CAWUUZ010000213.1:0-3581 GCA_963925745.1 uncultured Pseudomonadales bacterium | reverse complement strand
CCATATCCAACATGCGGTCGGCTTCGTCTAAAATCAGGTGTTTGATGTCATCAAGAATGATGGTTGCACGTTCGAGGTGTTCAACCAAACGACCAGGGGTGGCAATGATGATCTCAGGATTTTTGCGTACCCTGGCTGCCTGAACTTTGAATTCTTCACCACCGGTAATGACCACCGCTTTGACACCATTGAATTTTCCCAGCACGTCGCAGTTGGCAGCAACCTGTGCAGCCAACTCTCTGGTTGGCACGAGAATCAAGGCGCGGGTTTGGGTATTCGGTTCTGGGTTGAGAACAAAGTGGTTCATCAAGGGCAATAGAAATGCCGCAGTTTTACCGCTGCCCGTGCCGGCGCATATCTTGAGGTCTTTGCCTGCCATGGCTAACGGAATGGTCTGCAGCTGCACATCGGTTGGCTTTTCCCAACCCATGGTTTCGATGGCTCTTAAGAGTGATGCATGGAGCTCAAATGCTTCAAATGACATGGTAGTTTCCAACATTACAGTAAACGGACTTTGAGTTTTTTACCCTTAATCGTACCACTCGCCAAGTGTTGCAGTGCTTTATTAGCAAAGGCACGTTGAATGGCAACATAGGACGTAAATGGCATGATGGTAATTTTTCCCAGTACATCTGCTGGAATATCTGATGTGCCTGTAATGGCACCCACGACATCTCCAGGACGAATCTTTTGCTTCTTGCCCGCATCAATTGACAACATAACCATCGCTGGCTGGCTGATGGCCAGTTGGTCTGATTTGGGTTGTGGCAACGCTTCAGGTGTCATGGTTTGGTTGGTTTCGTTGGCAATCAGGTCTAACTTGTACCGTTCGCCATCGTTTACCAAGCTGATCGCATGTCCCGATTTACCGGCACGACCGGTACGGCCAATACGGTGAACATAGTTTTCGGTTTGACGCGGTAGATCGTAGTTGATGACCAGTTCTAGGTCGTCAATGTCCAGTCCACGCGCAGCAACATCGGTAGCAACCAAGATGGACACACAGCGTGCTGAAAACAGTACCAGGGTTTGGTCACGGTCACGTTGGTCCATATCGCCTTGCAGTGGCATAACAGTATAGCCCTCATTACGCAGGGTCTGCGTGAGGTCCTGAACGCCTTGGCGGGTGTTGCAAAAAATAACGGTATGTTGCGGATTGTAGTAAGCCAATGCCGCCAACAGGTCTGTCTCTTTGGTCTTGGCAGTGGTATTAAAAAACCGCTGGGTAATGGTTTGTTTGGGCGCGTCGTCTACGATCTCGACTCGGGTTGCATGTGGCAACAGCCGGCGACACATTTTTTCAACACCATCAGGGAAGGTCGCTGAAAACAGTAAGGTCTGATGGTGATCGCCGGTAGCCTCAATGATGGTATTCACATCGTCCTGAAAACCCATGTCCAGCATGCGGTCAGCTTCGTCGAGCACCAGGGTGCTGACATGTGAGAAATCGGCAGTCTTCTTGCTCAGGTGGTCCAGTATGCGACCCGGTGTACCGACAACAATGTGTGCGCCGAATTCCAAGGACCCGATTTGGGGGCCAATGGAGACACCACCGCTGAGCGTAATGATTTTGATGTTTGGCTTATAACGCGCCAAACGGCGTAACTCATTGGCGACCTGAGTGGCCAACTCTCGTGTGGGGCACAGAACCAGACCCTGAATGCCAAAATAGGATGGATTCAGCTTGTTCAGCATGGGTAACCCAAAGGCTGCGGTTTTGCCCGAACCTGTTTTGGCTTGGCCTATCACATCCTGACTCGCAAGGGATATCGGTAGGCTTTCTGCCTGGATGGGCGTCATGGAGATATAGCCTAAATCGCGCAGGTTGCGCTGCATGGCTTCAGGGATATTGAGTGTGTCGAATGAAAGTTGGGTCACGGCTACAAATCAGTTATGTATGGGGCGCGGAGTATAACAGAAGTGACCCTATTCGATAGCCTTTATTTGGCATGAATACAGCATAAAACGGGGCTGCACGCTTAGGGCGCTGTTAGGTTAAGCGCCCAAACGGCCCCGAGTTGATCAGGGTAAACAGGAAACGTCATTCCAGTATTTGTTGTTTATTTTTGGCAAAACCACCAGGGTTCTGGCGATAACGGGCAGGGTGAATTTTTCAATATCCCCGACCACCAAAACATAGTTTCCGAGGTTGTCTTGGTTGTATACGCGGATGTAATAGGTGCCAGCAGCATACTCTCGGTCTGCAGCGAAGTCCTTGCCAATTTCTGGGCCGACCCAATACCATTTTTTGCCAAATTCTTCGTACCAGGGCCACCATTCAAAGTTGTCACCAGATCGGCTGTCTATGATGTGAAAATCGGCATCCAAGACCTCATAGGAGAAAACGGTCTCCAGTGCACAGTCATCAATCTTTGGCACAGTGATACCGGTGTAAAACTGGAAGGGAACAGCGCTGTCGATGCGGTAATAGTGGTCGTCACCGGTAAGTTCAGAATAGACCGCCTTCGATATTTCTGGTTTTTCGATAATATAGGGGTCGGTAGCGGTATTGGCTAATGTGCCCTTATCAAGCAAAGGCTGGTGTGCGGCACTCTGTAGAGACAGAATGCTGAGAAGAACAAGGAAGTAGGTGCGCATGGTCACTCCAAAATGCGGTTGGCAATGACTGATATACGGACATGCTGTCTTATTGGATCACTGTCTGTGAGAAGTTGCAGTGGTGGTCTGGTTGCTTACCCAAATCGAAAGAATGGCAGAATCGATAGACCCAAAACAATCGCGATAGCGGCAAAAAAGAGCACTGCGGTTGCAGGTCTGTGCGCTAGGGATTGCCAAAATGTGGGTAGCTGGCCACTGTCAGACAGCGCCTGCTTTTCTTCCGCCATACTCTGCAACAGGGTTTCTTGATAGGCGTTAATGACGGTGCGGGCTGGATAGAAATCGTCATCATTCTGCACCCACAGCGCAGGTACAGAGATATTCCAACGGCCAGCAAAGGTTTCATAATAAACAATGCCGGCATCATCCAACAGTGCGCGTACCGCGCTTGATTCGGCTTCTGGCACGTCTTTGAGTAAAAATATTAGCTGTGCCATGTGAACCTCTTGTTAGGAAACAAAATACCGACCGGGTTTGTGATTGATCGCGATGACGACATTCATCGTGACAGCACCGGCAACAGACAGAAGCAGTATCGGTAACGACACGATAAAAAAGCCGATTGCCAGAATCGATAAATCGACGGCCAGTTGAAACTTTCCAGCGCGGATGTTGTGCTGCTCTTGTAGATACAAAGCCAGGATGCCGACACCACCCAAACTTGCTCGATGTCTAAACAGAATGAGCATGCCCAGACCCAGCAACAGGCCGCCAAAGATTGCGCCAAAGTAAGGATTGATATCCGATACAGTGACTAGCAGGTGCATATAGTCGGCAGTCATTGATACGGCAAACACGGCAATAAAGGTATTGACGGTAAATCGCAATCCCATTCGCTTGTACGCCAAGATGTAAAAAGGCAGGTTCAGAACAAAAAATATTTGACCAAAACTAAAGGAAATCACCTGAGATAAAATCAGTGCGAGACCTGCAGTGCCACCAGTAAGCAAGCCAATTTCTTT
>CAWUUZ010000212.1:0-5916 GCA_963925745.1 uncultured Pseudomonadales bacterium | reverse complement strand
TTTGCCATTGACGACTTTGGAACCGGTTATTCTTCGCTGGCCTATCTCAAAAACCTGCCGATCGACAAACTGAAGATCGACCAATATTTTGTGCGTGACATTGCGTCTAACCAAAGCGATGCCCAGATTGTCAAAACCATCATTTCAATGGCGAAGGCTATGGGACTGCATGTGATTGCGGAGGGTGTGGAAACCAAGGACCAATTGGATTTCTTACGCGACAATGATTGCACCGAGTTTCAGGGCTATTATTTTTCCAAACCACTGTCCTATGACGATCTGGTAGCGAACTATTTCCCTGGAAAAAAATGACCTGCCAGCCAAAAGCGTTGATAATAGCCGACACTCAGAGGTAGGTTGTCAGCGCCTATCTATTCAATGACTTTTTAAAGAGAACTATCGTTTGACGAGCCAACAGCCTTGTTTTGACATAGCCATTATCGGCGGTGGGCTGATAGGCCACAGCCTAGTTGCTGCACTTGCGCCCTACATCCAAAACGGATTGACGGTGGCGTTACTTGATTCCGCCCCCGCCCTGTCTACAGCGCCACCCGCATCCCCTGCCTTTGACGATCGCGCGACAGCGTTATCACTTGGCTCACAACGGCTGCTGTCTCAGTGGGGCCTTTGGGAATCTCTGAGTAAAAACAGCACTGCCGTACGCACCATTGAAGTCAGCGAACAGGGTGCCTTTAATACCCTCAATATGGACAGCCCCAATAGCGATGAACCCCTAGGCTATATTGTGCCGAATCGGTGGTTTGGCCGTTGCCTAACCCAACACAGTCAGGGCTTACCCATCACTGTGCGTTATGACACAACGGCCACAGCGCTCGAATTTACGGCAGACCACGCCAAAATAGTGCTCCAAAATGACGAAGCGCTTTTTGCCAAGCTGGTGGTATTGGCTGATGGTGGCCGATCTGAACTTGCCACATCGTTGGGTTTTGTAACCGATTCTCTGGATTTTCACCAGCAGGCGATAGTGACCACCGTCAAAACACAGCACCCCCATAACAACGGTGCCTTTGAGCGGTTTACGCCCTTAGGGCCAATGGCAATGCTTCCCTTGTCTATTGATCAGAGCAACAACCACTGCGCCCTGGTGTGGTCGGTTCACCCTGACCAGGCAGCAGCATTCCAAAATGGCAGCGACGCAGACTTTCTCGCAGCAGGCCAACAGGCTTTTGGCAATCGGTTGGGCCGTTGGGAAGCATCATCCAAACGGCAAAGCTATCCCCTGATACGGCAGTATCGACCTGAACAGGTGCGTCGACGTCTGGTATTACTCGGCAACAGTGCCCTGAACTTACACCCCGTTGCTGGACAAGGATTTAACCTTGCCCTGCGTGCAACAGCTGCACTGGCGAAAACCCTTGGCCAACAGCTAGCCGATCCTGGAACGCTATCGGGTTTACTCGACTATGCACAGCGTATTCAATCAGACCAGCTCAGTGTTATGACCTTCTGCGACCAACTGATCCATATTCACGACCAGCCGCTGCTAAAGATACCCCGACGTATTGCCCTTGGACTGTTAGACCACCACCAGCTGAGCAAGGGTTGGTTTACCGACTTTTCGATGGGTATCTTGCCAAACCAACACTATTCGAGGAGTCTTTAATGCGACCTGATTACGACGTGGTCATTGTCGGTGGCGGCATGGTGGGCTTGTCTCTGGCCGTATCACTGAACACGACTTCCCTACGCATCCTGCTCGTTGAATCGGGTTCACTCGAACACGAGTCCATTGCGGGCGCTTCCGGCTTTGAACCCAGGGTGAGCGCTATCAATGTGGGTTCTCAGCGTTGGCTAGCACAGATTGGGGTTTGGTCTTTGATACCGGCAGACCGCATTGCTGCGTTTGACAGGATGCATGCATGGGATGCTGAGGGTACGGGTGAGGTGTCCTTTGATGCCCAAAGCGTTTCTGAAACTGCACTGGGTTATATCGTCGAAAACTGCACCCTTCAAAAAGCCTTGGTGGACAGCCTGGCACAGAGCGACATCCGCATTGTCAGAAATACCCGTCTGTCGTCATGGCAACCAGCCGAAAAGACGACCGACAACCACCGATTGACACTGGATGATGGAACAGAGGTATCCTGCCAGCTGTTGGTAGGTGCAGACGGAAATAAATCACAGGTCCGTGCTTTGGCAGGGTTTAAGGTACGTGAATGGGACTATCACCATCAGGCGATTGTCACCACCATCACCACAACCGAATCGCACCAACACACAGCCCGACAAGCCTTTTCCACCCAGGGCCCCCTCGGCATCCTGCCCTTGCCAGACAGCGGTGGTCGACTGAGTTCTATAGTCTGGTCCCAGAAGTCAGCGCAGGCCGCACGTCTTATGGCCTTGTCTGACGCTGAATTTTGCTTGGAACTGGGTCGCGCTATGGAAGGGTGTTTGGGCCCTGTCACGGCAGTAGACCGACGCTATGCCATCGGGCTGCAAGCGCACATTGCTGAGTCTTTGGTACAGCAGGGTGTTGCCCTGATAGGCGATGCGGCACACCGCATACACCCCCTGGCAGGGCAAGGTGCCAATCTTGGCTTCGCCGATGCAGAAGCCCTAACCGCCCAACTCATGCAGGCAACCGCTTCGCAGCTGCCCCGGGGTGATCTGTTTACGCTGCGTCGCTATCAGCGCGCACGTCAAACCCAAAACCTGGCGATGACAGCAGCCATGGAAGGTTTTAAACGCCTATTTGAAGCGGATAACATTGCCGTGCGGTGGTTGCGAAACATGGGTATGAAGCAATTTGACCAATTGTCGGTGCTAAAACAGGCGGTGGTCTCGGCTGCAATGGGATTTAGCAGTCCGTTAGATGTGTTGTCGCGGACCAAGACAACAGGAAACAAAGACTAGGGTGTCGCGCCAAACTGTCTGGATAAGGACCAGACAGTTTGGATAAGCTGCGAGAAGCCGATGCTGACACCGCTAAAGCGCTATATCCCCACCCCTAGGGATGGGATGGAATCAACTTTCTCGGTCGTATTCCGACATCATTTTAAGACGCTGCCAGACCAAACCATTGATACTGTCTTGTGGGAAGCGTTTGTATTCATCAGCCTCACCCACATTCTCACCCAGCAGTATGGCCACGGCCTGTTCTACCCGTGATACCGCATGAATCACAAAGGTACCGGCTTCGACGGCAGCTATGACCTGATCGTCTAGCATCAGGTGCTGCACGTTGTCTTGCGGAATAATCACTCCCTGGCTACCGGTTAATGTGCGCTCGGCACAGAGCTTGAAGAACCCTTCAATTTTTTCATTAACACCACCAATGGCCTGTACTTCACCATACTGGTTGATTGAACCTGTGACGGCAAAGCCTTGGTCTACTGGGACTTCGGAGATTGCTGACAGCAGGGCAACCAATTCAGCCAAGGCTGCACTGTCACCGTCGATATAACCATAGGATTGTTCCATGGCAATATTGGCACTCATGACCAGGGGAAATTCACGGGCATATTTTTGACCCAAATAGCCGTTTAGCAACAACACGCCCTTGCTGTGAATAGACTGGCCTAACTCAGCTTCTTTTTCGATATCCAGAATGCCGTTGGAACCTGAATACACCGTCGCGGTGATGCGTGCGGGTTGACCAAATCGGGTCTCGCCCAGTTCAATAACGGTTAAACCATTGATCTGCCCTACTTTACTGCCCTGGGTATCTATGAGTACGGTACCCTCACTGATTTCTTGCATCACCTGCTCACTGATGCGGCCATGGCGATACTCTGCAGCGAGCAACGCTTGTCGAATATGCTCCTCGCTGATCTGTGTGTGGTCTGTTCCCGAACGCATAAAGTCTGCCTCGGCAATAACTTCAAACAGACTCACCATACGGGGGGACAATCGGGTTTTGTGCTCAGACTGGCGCAGGCTAAATTCAATCAACCGCTCTACAGCCGGGCGCGTCATAGGTGCAAAATCCTTTGAATTACCATAGTGCGCCAGACGTCGGATCAAATGATCCATGTTGTCTTCTGTACGCGGTATATAGCTATCAAAATCAACCAGCACACGAAAGAGTTCACTAAACTCAGCATCGTAGGCCTGAAGTTGGTAATAAATATCGCGCGAACCAATAAGAATGATCTTCAGATTAAGTGGCACGCTTTGCGGATTAATACTGGCAGCAGAGTAGATGCTCGGCTCAACATAGGGCGACTCAAGCTTGATTTTGCGGGTTTTTAACGCCAGCTTTAGGGCTTCCCACGCGAAGGGTTCTATCAGTAACTTTTCCGCATCAAGAATTAAAAAACCACCATTGGCACGCAGCAAACTACCGGGTTTTATAAAGCGGTAGTGGGTCACTGGCGTACCCTGAATCATGGTGTACTCGATGCGCCCAAACAGATTTTGATAGGTAGGCATCAATTCATACTCTACCGGTGCCCCACCATTTTGCTGGTGTTGTACCAACACATTGGGAAGATACTGATTATTGAGCGCCTGCCGTCTTTCGTTTTCGCTGACGGTATCCAGTTGGGGGTCATCACCAAAGACATCCAAAATCACACGCGGAATGTGGGTCCGGATATCACGGATATAACGCATGACTTGGATTTGGCTCTGCCACTCACGCTCTAACCGTTTTAGCAGGGGTTTTATGGCCTGCGAAATACTTTCTAGGTTGAGCTCTCGGTGGACCTCTGCCGCCTCGCGACGCCATTGAGGCAGCTCTAACAATTCTTCATTCAACATTGCTTCTAACTGCGATATGCGTGCCAAATAATCTGTCTTTATCGCTTCTGGCAACTGGGCAAAATCGGCATCATCTATGGCCTTACCTTCATGGATCACCGAGAACATGATCGTGCCTGCCTCGCCAATCATTGCCACAGAAATAGCGGCAGCATGTCGATCAACCTTGGCAATGGCCAGGTCATACTTGCGGTTAAAATCGCTCTCAATCTGGGCGCGTTTGCGCTGATAGTTCGGATTTTCAAAGGTCGCCGGAAAGGTGTCTAACAGTTCGTCTACAAAACGCTCGAGATTTTTGTGCAAACGGTCACTGTCAAAAGCCGACAATTCAATGATGAGCGGCTCTGACGGTTTGAGAAAGTTATTGACGTAACACCAGTCGGATGGCGCCTTTTTTTGTTCTGCTTTTTCTTTCACATACCGACTGACCAGCGTTTGCCGGCCTGTGCCAGGCTCACCCATAACAAACAGGTTATAGCCTGTGCTCGGCATGTTAATGCCAAACTCTAGGGCAGATTTTGCGCGATCGTGACCGAGAAATCCGATGTCGGCGACCAACTGATCTGTGCTCTCAAAATTCATATAGGCAAGAGATACACGGGTTTTTAGCTGTTCTGGTGTCAAAATAGTTGTCATGTTATACGGATACCTCACCCTTCAAAACGGGGTGTGATTGGTAATTTTCAAATTCAAAGTCTTCAAATCGGTAGTCAAATAATGATTCAGCGCGCCGTTTGATGACCAGTTTTGGCAGCGGGTAGGGCTCACGCGTGAGCTGTATGTCCGTCTGCTCTTGTAAATTGTTATAGATGTGCACATCACCACCGGTCCAGACAAAGTCTCCCGGAGTCATGCCCAATTGGTCTGCCATCATGTAGGTGAGTAGTGCATAACTCGCTATATTAAAGGGCAAGCCTAAAAAAACATCGCAACTGCGTTGGTAGAGCTGACAGCTTAGCTTATTGTCAGCAACATAAAACTGAAACAGACTGTGACAGGGAGGCAATGCCATGTCCTCTACTTCACCCGGGTTGTAAGCAACCACCAACATACGTCGGCTATTGGGATCCTGTCGTAACAGTTCCATCACATTGCTGATTTGGTCTATAGATTTGCCATTGGGTGCCTGCCATGAACGCCACTGTGCGCCATAGACCCGACCCAGATCACCCTTCTCGTCTGCCCATTCATCCC
>CAWUUZ010000211.1:0-3715 GCA_963925745.1 uncultured Pseudomonadales bacterium | reverse complement strand
GATCATGTCCGCCATGCAGCCCGATGATCTGCTTATTTTAACAGCTGACCATGGCTGCGATCCTACCTGGCCTGGTACTGACCATACCCGTGAGCACATCCCTGTTTTGGCCTTTGGCGCGGGAATAACACCGGGAAACCTCGGGTTAAGATCCACTTTCGCCGATATTGGTCAGTCCATAGCCGAATTATTACGATTGCCGAAAATGCCTTACGGCACGTCGTTTCTGTCTACTGAAAACTAAGGAGTTTACTTCATGCCTACGCCGCATATTGCTGCACAAATGGGTGACTTTGCAAAAACGGTCCTGATGCCTGGTGACCCGCTACGCGCAGAGTATATTGCTCAGAATTTTTTAACCGATGTGAAAAAAGTAACCTCCGTCAGAAACATGCTTGGCTATACCGGTTACTATCAGGGCGTGCCAGTGAGCGTGATGGGCTCCGGTATGGGTATTCCGTCCATCTCCATTTATGCCCACGAGCTTTACAGCCAATATGGTGTTGAAAACATCATCCGTGTGGGCTCCTGTGGCTCCATTCGCCATGATGTCAAAATACGCGATGTGGTCATCGGTATGGGCGCCTGTACAGACTCCGGCGTGAACCGAACGCGCATCAAGGGCTACGATTTTAGCGCCATTGCCAGCTGGTCATTGCTCGAGCCTGTTGTTCAGGTAGCGCGGCAACAGGGTGCAGACATCCATGTCGGTAATATTTTTTCAGCTGACCTGTTCTACGGTCCCGATGAAACCCTGTTTGATACCTTGGGCGCACACGGTGTGCTTGCAGTAGAGATGGAAGCGGCAGGTCTTTATGGTGTTGCAGCCTCTCTGGGCAAACAGGCATTGGCCCTGTGCACGGTGAGCGACCACATCTTAACGGGTGAGCAAACCAGCTCAGATGAACGCCAAAATACCTTTAATGACATGGTCAATATCGCACTGGATGCGGTTGTTTTGCTGAGCAAAAATAAATGATGTCAGACGCGCTTAAGGCCTTAAAAGAGGCCGCGAAAACGGCAAGCGTTAATGCCTATGTGCCCTATAGCCACTTTCCCGTGGGTGCGGCACTGAGCTTGGACGACCAGGGACAGCCAGGGGAGGCTGTTTTGGGCTGTAATGTCGAGAATGTGTCCTTCTCTATGACGGTGTGTGCAGAACGGAATGCCTTGGCGCATGCCGTTTCTGCTGGCATTGCACCGAGAACCTTAAAGACCCTGGGTATCTATATGCCGGGTGAAACCCTCTATAGCCCCTGTGGTGGTTGCCGTCAGTTTATCGCGGAAATCATGGCCACAGATGCCAAGATTTATGCCTTCTGTGACACCGAGGTTTATCGTGAGTGGACCATCCCTGGTTTGTTACCTGACAGCTTTGATTTTTAATCGGAACCTGGGTGCCCAATAGCATGGCAACTCACCCAACAGTGGAGTTTTAGAAAAGACATGACCTCAATTTTTCCTGCCAAGGTGACTGCCGCCCTTGCGTTTTTTCTGCTGGTTGTGAATACGCTGATTTGGACAAGTCTCCTGTTTGCTGTGACGCTGTTGAAATTGCTATTGCCCTTTACGGCAATCCGTAAACGTATCGATCCCATTTTGACGGGGATTGCTGCCAATTGGATTTCCGGCAATGGGCTTTGGATGTGGCTAACCCAACGAACCCAGTGGGACGTGACAGGCGTTGACAACCTCAACCCCAAACACTGGTATCTGGTTGTCGCTAACCACCAGTCTTGGGTGGACATCTTCGTGCTGCAAAAGGTTCTGAATCGAAAGGTGCCTATGCTGAAGTTCTTTTTGAAAAAAGAATTGGCAAAGATACCGGTGATGGGACAGGCCTGGTGGGCCTTGGATTTCCCCTTTATGAGCCGCCATTCTAAAAGCTATCTCAAGGCGCACCCAGAACAGGCAGGCAAAGACCTCCAGGCGACCCAAAAAGCCTGTGAACGTTTTTCGCTAATCCCGACCAGTGTCATGAACTTTGTCGAAGGGACACGTTATTCCGAACAGAAGTCGGAACGGCAGAACTCGCCTTATCGCTATCTGTTAAAACCCAAGGCGGGAGGACTGGCTTTTGCGGTGCAGGTGTTGGGCAGCCAATTTAGCACCCTGATCAATGTGACCATTATCTACCCCGAAAAAACGCCAACCTTCTGGGAGTTTCTCTCAGGCCGTATCGAGCGTATTGTGGTCGTGGTAAAAGAAACCCCCATTCCAAGTGCGTTTGAAGGCAAGGACTATACTAAGGACAGCGATCACCGCATCACTTTTCAGCGTTGGCTCAGTGCCATCTGGTTGGAAAAAGACAGAGAAATCCATGCATACCGATTGGCACACAACCTTCCCGCGTCCCAGAAGCCGGAGTCAGGTGATGAGGTGTCCAACAGGACAGTGGGCCAGTAATGGATCAATCTGCTAAAGGGTATTCGGTGAATGCCTGTGAATAATGTGGTGTCTCTACTGCGAAAACAGGGTCGACAGATGAAAGGATTAAAGCCCCTATCTTGGGTTTTGATGTTGGTGTTCGGGTTGCTCGGAGCCTCCGCTGCGGCAGCATCGCCCTCGGTGTTAAAAACATTCCGCCAACATGCCCCTGCCGACACCCTCACCTATTGGGAAGGGTCGTTGGCTGCGATACCGCCCTCTACCTGGGCCTTGGCTGGCAGTAGCCAAATAGAGCAGTTGATCACCCAACTCCATGCCCTAAAAGCAGACCTTGCACCCGAACCCATCGAATTTTTGTCTACCCTGCTGCGGGACTATGCCACCGTCTTGCAGGAGTCTCCGAACAGTCTCGGTTCCCACTATGACCTCAATGCGGATCAAGATATGGCCTTTTATCTTGATGGCCTAGCGCCGATCCTCCATGTGGCGGTCAACAGCCCAGACCGCATCCGTCAACTGGTTGAGTTGGCGGCACAAGACAGCAATACCCCCTATAAAACACAGGTTTGGCGCAATGCAGATGTCTTTGTTTGGGACGTTGTGCGTGAACCCCATATTGGTTTTGCCATTGTTTTTCAGCCTCAGCAGGTCACCTTTGGTTTTTACGCAGCCGCAGACACGCCAACCCGCACCTGGCGTCGCTTTGGACTGGCGCCAGAAAGCGATTCGGTCGACAGTCGAGGTACCCTGTCAGACATTCAACGTGACAACGGTTATGTCTTGGGTCTAATGGGCTTTTTTGACATTCAGCAGTTGGTAGGGGCGATGCTACACGTCGCACCGTCAAAAACGGCAGCGGACCTCGCGCTGTTTAGTCCCAAGATAGCCGCGCGGCAGTTGCCTGCCTGCCAAGAGGAATGGCAGGCTGTTGCTGCAAAGATGCCGCTGGTGACAGGTGGCTTCAAACAGTTGGAAAAAAAGTCGGGGCAGTTTTTATCGGCATTTTCGTGGCATCTGGATCTTGCCAACACGGCGCGCAACCTCCAATTGATGACCCTCAATGGGCATCTGCCAGACTATGCCATCACGAATCAGCGACAGATACTGTCCTTGGCGCTGGGGTTAGATTCTCAGGCGTTGCTTCCGGTGGTATCAGGCATCTGGTCTGCCATTGCAGCGGCAGATTTTTCCTGTCCCGAACTTCAAAATCTGCAGGCGCTGGTCGGACCCATGAATTTAGGCACCTTGGCAATCACCACCGCCTTGTTGCAAGGTTTCCAGGGTATGGGGATGAGCCTCTATGATATCGCGGTGTCAGACACCCTCC
>CAWUUZ010000210.1:0-6205 GCA_963925745.1 uncultured Pseudomonadales bacterium | reverse complement strand
GATGGTGATCAACAAACCATCTGGTTTAGCCGTGCATGGTGGCAGTGGTGTGTCTCTTGGATTGATTGAGTCTATCCGCCAGGTGCGCGATGACCTGCGGTATGTTGAATTGGTGCACCGTCTTGATAAAGACACCTCTGGCTGTGTGATGTTGGCCAAAAAGCGCGGCGCTTTAAAGCAGCTGCAAAACGACATCAAGCAAAAAGTCATGCAAAAGAATTATCTCTGTCTGGTCGCGGGTCGTTGGCCCAGTGACTGTGATCGGGTGACGGCACCGCTTGAGAAATTTTCGCTACCCTCCGGTGAGCGGATGGTGCAGGTCACTGAGGGTGGCAAGAAATGCCTCACCCTGTTTAAGGTTTTGAAGCGCTACGCCAACTACACCCTGTTACAGGCGAGTCCAGTTACAGGTAGAACCCACCAGATTCGCGTTCATTGCCAGTATATGCGTTGCCCCATTGTGGGTGATGTGAAGTACTGTCCCGATGATTTGTTGCGCCAAGGTACTCGGGATGGTTTTGACCGCTTGTTTTTACATGCAGAGAGTTTGGAATTTAACCATCCTGTGTCCGGTGAGAAGTGTTATGTCAGCTCGCCTTTGGACAAAAGGCTCGAAAAGCCCTTACTCAAACTTGTTGAAGGAGTCTAGTCATGAATCCATGGAATGAACCCGAGGACGGGGCAGAGGTGCCAGCCCCAAAAGACAGTCAGGCTCCATCACAACAAACAGACCAGCAGTGGAAACTGATTGAAAAAGTGGTGATGACCCATTCTCGTGAACTGCGAAGCAGTCGGCGTTGGGGCATTTTGTTTAAGTCACTGACCTTTACATACCTCTTTGCCATTCTCTATTTCGGTTGGAGCAGTGTTGCTGATGTGGATTTTTCCAACACGGGTGGCCACACGGCCGTTGTGCAGGTTCGCGGTGTCATTGCGGATGGTGAAGAGGCCTCTGCAGATCACATCATCAGTGGGTTGCGTGACGCCTTCCGTGATCCAGATACCAAGGGTGTCGTGATCCGAATCAACAGTGGCGGCGGTAGTCCCGTTCAGTCAGGCTATGTCTATGATGAAATTGACCGACTACAGCTGCTCTATCCTGATATTCCGGTAGCGGCGGTCATCATCGATACCGGCGCCAGTGGTGCCTATTATATCGCAGCAGCAGCCGACACCATTTATGCCGATAAGGCCAGTATTGTTGGGTCTATTGGGGTTACAGCGGTGTCATTTGGCTATGTGGATGCGATGCAAAAGGTCGGTGTTGAACGGCGTCAGTTTACGTCGGGCGACCACAAAGCCTTTTTGGATCCCTTTGTGCCGGTGCGAGAAGATGAGCAGGTATTTTTTGAGGCGATGCTCGATCAGGTTCACCAGCAATTTATTGCCGCTGTAAAGCAGGGTCGTGGCGACAGATTGCGTTCTGATCCGCAGTTGTTCACAGGTTTGTTTTGGACCGGTGAGCAGGCTGTGGCGTTGGGATTGATTGACGGTCTGAAATCGACCAGTCAGGTGGCACGAGAGTGGGGTTATCCTGAGGTGGTAGATTTTTCACCATCGCTTTCTGCTTGGCAGCAATTTACCAAAGACTTGGGTATCAGTATGGGTAGCCAGTTGTCTAAGATATTTGCTCAGGGCACACCCAGTATGCGCTAGATCGGTCGATACCGATCATGTTCGTTGTTCTGCCTTAAGGCAGAGCAACGCCTTCCTCGAACAAAAAGTCTAGAAGTCTAATAAGTGGTAAGCCAAGCAGGGCAGTGGGATCATCACTGGTTACTTGTGAGAACAGTTGAATGCCGGCTGATTCTGCTTTAAATGAACCCGCACAATACCGCACGTCCTCCCTTAATAAATACCGGTCAATGATGGCTTCGGAAAGCACCCTAAAATGCACTTCTGTTTCTACAACATCGGTATGGCACTTTCCAGTTTGGGTATTTAATAGGCACAGGCTGGTATAAAAAGTTTGAATGTTTCCAGATGCTGCCTGCAATTGTCGTTTTGCGCGTGCCTGTGTTTCGGGCTTTCCAATGACTTGGTTGTCGACACCAGCGGCCACTTGGTCGGAGCCGATAATCAAATGATTCGGATAGCGTGCTCTTAGTGACGCTGCCTTGCCGATCGCTAAGCGCAAAGACAGCGCTCTAGGGTGTTCATTTGCTAGCGGTGTTTCGTCGCAGTCTGGCGCTGCTACGCTAACGTCAGGTAACAGGCGTCCAAGAAGATGAATGCGTGTTTCAGAGGTCGAGGCCAATATTACCGAATGCATCTGTTGTGGGTCCCCAGTCAAGAATATCAATCAAGAATAATGGTTTTGTTGTTGTGGATGATAATGCGGTCTTCTAAGTGGTGGTGTAATCCACGGGCCAATACGAGTTTTTCTACGTCCTTACCCAGACGCACCATGTCACTTACGTCGTGTCTGTGGCTGATACGGGCAACATCCTGGTCGATGATCGGACCGGCATCTAAATCGCCGGTGACGTAGTGGCAGGTAGCGCCAATGAGCTTCACACCCCTTAAGAATGCCTGATGATAGGGCTTGGCGCCCATAAATGAGGGTAAGAAGCTGTGGTGGATATTGATGATTTTACCAAAGTGTTGCTGGCAAAATTCGAGCGGTAAAATTTGCATGTACCGTGCTAAAACAATGGTGTCGCTATCAGATGCGCGAATCAACCTGTCGACAGTTTCAAAATGCAGCGATTTATTTTCTGGGTCCACCGGTACATGGTGAAAAGGGATGCCATACCATTCAACCAAACCTTTTAGGTTGCTGTGATTTGATATGACGCAAACGATATCGCAGGCGAGATCACCGCTGTGCCATCGATTGAGTATGTCGGATAAGCAGTGAGAGTCTTTGCTGCATAATAGGGCAACCTTTTTGGGGTGCTGTGAATCCGATATTCGCCATTGCATGTTCAGGGTGTTGGCCAGTGCCCCAAAGGCGTCGCTAAAATGTTCTATGTCCACAGGTAATGAATCGGCCAATATTTCATTTCTCATATAAAACCAAGCATTGTCGAGATCGGCATGGTGGTTTGCTTCTATAATGGTGCCTTTATAATCGGCAATAAAATTAGCGACCTGTGCAACGATGCCAACTTGGTCGGGACAATCCATGACTAATCGATAGACGCGATTCATAGTTTGGGTGGCTCTGCTTATATTATAGGGAAACACCATTTAACCTAGATAACGCTGCTATCACAACGGTTTTGCACCTGGCAGAGCCAAATACTCTGTACCTGAGACAACGTCGATGAGGCTTACTTCTGCTTCTCGTAACGGTGATCCGAACCGTTTATTTGTAAAAACCGTTCTGATGTCACCCAAAGGCTACAGTGATTGCCACATTTACAGTAAAAAGTTATCATTCATGGCAATAAGTCTTTGACACTTGCATGGCGCGTCAATATCATACCGCGCCTATGTCAAAGCAGACTCTAACCAAACATTTCGAACCCTATAGAATGGCTGATCAAGGCGCTGTTTTTGAAGGTACGCTACCTGTTTCATCTTTCACGCGGTTATGTGAAGGGTTGGTGGACGATATGGGCGATTTACATATTGCCGTGGAGTTTGCTGTAGGCGAGGATGGATACAGAGAAATGACGGGTCGGGCTTCTGGCTTGGTTCATGTTCAATGTCAGCGCTGTATGGACGTTATGCAGTTTGATTTAGAATCTGATATCCATCTGGGTTTTGCATTTCATGACGAAATGGCAAAATCGATACCAAAGCATCTTGATGCGATGGTGGTTTTACCGGACGGGCAGGTTAGTATCATCGATCTCGTTGAAGATGAGCTAATTTTGAGTCTTCCTCAATTTGCCATGCATGCGGTAGGGCAGTGCGAGATAAAAACCGAATTTGGCGATCCTGTCGACCCTCTGGTGGTACAGGATCAGGAAAAGATCAACCCCTTCAGTATTCTGGCTCAAATTAAGAGTTCAGGTAACGAAAATTAGGAGATTAGGCAGTTATGGCTGTTCAGCAGAACAAAAAAACCCGTTCACGTCGTGGTATGCGTCGTTCACATGATGCATTGTCATCACCCACTCTTTCTGTCGATGCGACTTCTGGCGAGACGCATTTGCGTCACCATGTAACTGCTGACGGTTTTTACCGTGGTCAGAAAGTTGTTGAGATCAAAGGCGAAGCGTAATTTCTGATTCGTTGACAAAAAAGGAAGGCTGATGCCTTCCTTTTTTTTGCTTAAAATTTGAGTAACAGTGGCATTCTGATCATTTTTTGGGCAATTGAAACCACCGTTATGTCGCACAAATATTTGGCAGAACCCATCTGGAAGCCACTGTTATTAGGGGTTAAGCATAGATATATTTGATTTTTTCGGCAAAAGGGCTAGATTGAGGGGTATCGAAAAATAACAACGATGCGAAAACTGGGCAACTTGAGAGACAAGGGAATGCTAAAGGATTCGTGAAGTCGCACGGCGACATGGGTTGGAGCTTTATATGACCTATCAGGAATATACGGAAATTGACCTGCCTGTTTCGAAGTTGAAATTAGGAATGCAGGTAATTGCACTTGATGTGCCCTGGGACGAAACAGACTTTTTGTTGCAAGGTTTTGTCATTACGGACGAGTATGAAATTCTGCGTTTGCAGCAGCAGTGCCGTTTTGTGCGGGTTCAGCTAGTCAATGAATCCAGCAATGCACCCATCACGGCGTTGGATGTAAAACCCAAGCAGCCTGAAGAACCCTTTGAGCGCCGCCAACGGATCAAGACCGACGCGGGTGTTCGTAGATCCCAAACCCATCTCAATAAACAACCCTTTGAATCCACGATTCAGGAATCCTTGGTTACCTTTGATTCGGCACGCAAAATTGCGGTTAGAATCATGGAGTCTGTCAAGGTTGGCAGAACCCTAAACATCAAAGAGTGCCGTGTAGCGGTCGAAAAAGTGGTTGAAACGGTTCTTAACAACCCCGATGCACTGCGCTTTCTAACGCAGATAAAACACATTAACCATTATACGGCTGAGCACAGCATGAACTGCTGTGTTATTGCCACAACCTTTGGGCGTTATTTGGGCCTATCGGTTGATGATATCAATACCCTGGCAATGGGCGCCCTGTTGCAGGATGTCGGTAAGGCACGCATACCGCACAGCATTCTCAATAAAAAGGGTCGGTTGGATGCGGAAGAAGCAGCCGTCATGGCGAACCATACAAAAATCGGATTTCAACTGTTGCGTAGCATCCCTGACGGTGGCGATCTGTTAGCCCATATTGCCGTAAGTCACCATGAACGCATCGATGGACAAGGCTATCCGTTGCACCTAAATGAAGCGCAGATTCACACCTTTTCCAAAATCTCGGCGCTTGCCGATTGCTATGATGCCATGACAAGCCCTAGAAGCTATGCCCGGGTCTTTACCAGTTCTGAGGCGCTTGATGTGATTCGTTCCAATGCGGGCACCCAATTTGACAGCGTTTTGGCGCTTGAGTTTGTAAAGTGTATTGGTGAATACCCACCAGGATGTTTGGTTGAGATGTCCTCAGGTGAGATCGGTATTGTTTTGTCTTCTACAGACGAATATGGCCTATTTCCCAAGGTGTTGCTGGTTCGCGATAGTTTTAATCAGGTATTGGTTAACAACCGCATTGTTGATACCCGCGCTGGCGATGTTGATTCATTTCAAAACCCTTACCAGGTTATCGGTGAGGTCCCAAATGGCGCCTTTGGCATTAAAATGGAATCCCATTTGAAGTCTGTAAGCCAAGGCTTCGCCAATCACTAGGTTTCCGATAGTGCAGATCCTGCCTTTTTTACCTGTTCTGATGACTCTTTTTCTCAGTAGTGGTATCTTTTCTCGTCAGCCGGTTGATGAATTTTTTGTATCAATTCGTGCTCAGTATTAACCTAAGCGCACAGATGTTTTAACCATCTGGTACTTTATCTTGTGCCTAGTCTGACAATAATGGCTCACTCATTAATCTGGATAACTATCAATGTCCGTATGTGCATTTGTTTTCCCCGGTCAAGGTTCCCAGCATCTTGGAATGCTACAAACCTTGGCGGCGCAAGAAACCATTATTCAAGCGACCTTTGCAGAGGCGTCCGCAGTCTTGGGTTACGACCTTTGGGACGTCGTTCAGAATGGTCCTGTAGAGCGACTTAACCAGACTGATATCACGCAGCCAGCCTTGCTGACTGCCGGTGTGGCGTTGT
>CAWUUZ010000209.1:0-13816 GCA_963925745.1 uncultured Pseudomonadales bacterium | reverse complement strand
GTCACAGCAACTCTGGCCAGTTCCCTTCGATTGGACTGACCCTACAAAAACCGCCTAGTGTATTTTTGCCTTTAATAGTGGTTTTCAAGACCATCGTAATACCAATCTGGATGGCTCAGTAACACCAGTGACTTGGCTGCCAGTTTGATGGTGGGCGCTGCCAAACAAAAATCGGGTGGCGTCATGCCATCGTCTTCCGCAGTATCCATGATCATCTTCCAACCCCCCATAGGGCTGACCGGAATGCTAAAGCTGCGTTCGGTGCTGTGCGCATTCAGTATGATCAGAAAACAGGCGTCTACCTTGAGGATGTCTGCCACGGGATCATGTACTTTTTTCGAAACCAGCAAGGTGGCGGCTTTGAGTGCTTTGTCGTGCCAGTTGGCAATTTCCATGGGTTTGCCAGCCGCATTAAACCAGTGCACCTCATCGCTGTGTGCAGGCCCATGTTTGAGCTGCTCTGGACTAAAAACCAGATCGCCAAACAGCTGCGAACCCCGACGAATCTTGACCAGCTGCCTGACAAATTCTAGGTGCTTGCGTTGGTTGACTCCGATTTGCCAATCAACATAGCTGGTATCGTTGTCTTGGCAATAGGCGTTGTTGTTGCCCTTCTGTGTCCGACCGATTTCATCGCCACCTAAGAAGTGCAGACAGCCCTGACTCAAAAAGAGCGTCGCCATCAGATTGCGTTTTTGCCGTGCGCGCAAGGCGATAATGTCGGGATCAGAGGTAGGTCCTTCTTCGCCATGGTTGTTGCTAAAGTTGCTGTTGTGGCCGTCACGGTTACGTTCTTGATTTAATTGGTTGTGCTTGTGCTGGTAGGTCACCAAATCTTCAAGGGTAAATCCGTCATGGCAGGTAATCATGTTTAAACTGGTGGATATCTCTTGAACACCCTTTCGGAAAATATCGCGTGATCCCATGATCCGGGTGGCAAAGTCAGCCAGATCGGCCTTGTCTGTTAGCCAAAACTTGCGCACCGAGTCGCGGTATTTGTCGTTGATCTCAAACCATTCTTCAGGGAACTGGCCCAGTTGGTAGCCATTTCTACCCATGTCCCAGGGTTCGGTGATCAGCTTGATGTTATGCAATATCGGGTCTTGGGAAATGATCTTAAAAAATGTCGCGTTTTTGGAAAAGTCCCACTCTTCACGTGCCAAGCTCACGCCCAGATCAAATCGAAATCCGTCTACGTGATAGACCTTCACCCAATGCCGCATGCTATCCATAACCATGCGCATGACTTGGGATCTAAAGAGGTTGACGCTGTTGCCACAGCCACTGTCGTCGACATAGTGGGTTTTGTCGTCTGGATGATAGCGGTAAAACTCAGGATCAAATCCGCGGAAGGCGATGGTTTGGCCGATGATGGACCCTTCTCCGGTATGGTTGTAAACCACATCTAACACAACCTCGATACCCGCTTTGTGGTACTCGCGTATCAGCGTCTTGAGTTCCGTCACTGCGTCTTTGTGGGCGTAGCGCGGATCTGGAGAGAAGAAATTAATGGGGTTGTAGCCCCAGTAGTTGGTCAGGGACAGGTCCCGCAGTCTGGGCTCGGTCATAAAGGCAAACACAGGCATGATCTGGACGGTGGTGATGCCCATGCTGGTCAAATAGTTGATGACATGGGGGTCTGCCATGCCCAGATAGGTGCCCCGAATCTCGTCAGGGATGCCCGGCATATTCATGGTAAAGCCCCTAACATGGGCTTCGTATACCAGGGTGTCATTCCATTTATGCCGCGGCGCAGTGGTTCCCTGCCAGTCAAAATCTTGGTTGGTCACGATGCTCTTTGGCACAAAGGTCGCCGAGTCTGTTTTGCTCAGCGTCATGTCCTCACGGTTGGAGGGCTCATGGGAATGGAGTGCGCTGCTGGGTACCGCTTTCTGGTCGAGCGCCTGTGCATAGGGATCGATCAGCAATTTGTTGGGGTTAAAAAATAGCCCCTTGTAGGGTGCAAAGGTGCCACTCACGCGATAGCCATATTTTTGACCATAGGTGATGCCCGCTAAGAATCCGTACCAGATACCACCGGAACGTGCTGGCAAAGAAATACGCAGTGCCTCTCGGTCTTCGCTGTCAAACAGACAGACCTCGACTTTGGTGGCTTTTGGACTGTAGACCGCAAAGTTACACCCACCCTCAACGACAGATGCACCCAGGGGACTTGGACTCCCTTGGTGGATTTGGGTCAAAACCTCTGGACTCATGGTGATTTCCTTAACGACGGTACTTGAATATTAGTGTTGCTAACGGTGGAATGCGAACCTCAATACTATTGGCCTGTTGGTCTGCCGCCTCGGGTCTGCTGTCGAATACCGTACCGGTATCAAAGTTGCTGCCGCCATAGTATTCGGCGTCAGTATTTAAGATCAATTCATAGGCCCCAGCCTCTGGAACACCCATGATGTGTTGGCTGTGAGGTTGTGGTGTGAAGTTGCAGACCACAAGCAGGGTGTTTTGCCTCTGTTGGTCAAAGCGTGCAAAGGTCAGCAGGCTATAGCTCGCATCTCTGTGGTTTATCCACTGAAAACCCTCAGGATAGCAGTCACCCTGATAAAGCGCCGTTTCTTTGCGGTACAGCGTATTGAGGTCGCGGATCAGATTCTGTATGCCACTGTGGGCCGGCTGAGCACAGAGTCCCCAATCTAATTCAGACTGATGCTGCCATTCGCGTTCCTGTGCAAATTCGTTGCCCATGAAATTGAGTTTCTTGCCAGGAAGCGCATACATAAAGCCATAAAGCACCCGCAGGTTTGCGAACTTTTGCCAGGCGTCACCAGGCATTCTGGCCAGAATAGAGCCCTTTCCGTGTACCACTTCATCGTGTGAGAGTGGCAGTACAAAGTTTTCGCTAAAGGCATAGACCATGGCAAAGGTGATGCTGTCATGGTGGTATTTTCGGTGTATCGGGTCATGACCAAAATAATCGAGGGTGTCATGCATCCACCCCATGTTCCATTTGAAGACAAAGCCCAGACCACCCTGATGAACGGGTTTGGTGACATTGGGATAGGATGTCGATTCTTCTGCCACGGTAAACAGCTGTGGGAAGCGGCCATAGAGGGTGGTATTTAAACGCTTAAAAAATGCGACCGATTCATAGTTGGTGTTACCACCATGAATATTGGGAATCCACTCGCCCGCATCTCGGGAATAGTCGAGATACAGCATGGAGGCAACAGCATCAACACGAATGCCATCGATGTGAAAATACTCGGCCCAGGCCACCGCAGAACTGATCAAAAAGTTGCAGACCGATTCCTTGCCATAGTCATAGATGTGAGAGTTCCAATCGGGGTGCCAGCCCTTTCTCGGATCCTCATACTCATAGAGCGGAGTGCCATCAAACCGCGCCAGCCCATGGGGGTCAGACGGGAAGTGTGCCGGTACCCAGTCAACCAGTACGCCAATGTTCGCGGCATGACAGCGGTCTATAAACTGTTTGAAGGCGTCGATGCTGCCAAAGCGGCTTGAGGGCGCAAACAAACCTATGGGTTGGTATCCCCAAGAACCGTCAAAGGGGTATTCGCTGACAGGGAGCAATTCGATATGGGTGTAGCCCATGTCGTTGATATAGGGAATAAGGGCATCACCCAGTTCTTGCCAATTCAGTCTGGCACCGTCTTTTTTGCGCCATGAACCCACCTGCATTTCATAGATGCTAATGGCCTGTTCGTGCCAATCAGCCCTGTGTCGCTGTAACCAAGTGCTGTCATCCCATTGGTAGGCGTCTTGATCGACGATAACCGAGGCAAAGGAGGGGTATTGTTCATGGTAAAAGCCAAAGGGGTCGGATTTGAGTGGCAGTACATTGCCGTTGGCTTCTTTTAGCTCAAATTTATACAGGTCACCCTGGCTCAGGTTGGGAATAAAGAGCCGCCAGATGCCATCGTCGCCACTGGTCATGGGCGAGCGTCTGCCGTCCCAATCATTAAAGGATCCTACGACAGAAACAGCACGGGCATTGGGGGCGAACACCGCAAAACGGACACCTGATACCCGTTTGTCATCAAGCGTCGTTGCATCACAGAGATGCGCACCCTGGTTGTGATGTAGGGTATCGCCATCATGTGGAAAGTCACTGTAGGTGCGGCTTTCAAATTGGTAGGGATCGACCAATTCAAATTCTTGGTCTGTGCGTTGCACCTGTAGGCTGTAACCGCAACGGCTAAATCGGCGGTTCCAATAAAATTCGAAGAGACCACCGCGTGACAGGGGCTGCATGGCGCCGATCAGTTTGCCGTCACTCAAACGATGAACCGTCATGGCCGTAGCGCCAGGTACCCAAGCCCGAACCAGCCAACGACCATCACTGGCTTGCTGCCAACCCAAGGTATCAAAGGGCCGTGCTTCCAAAGCCATTGATAGCAGGTGGTGTAGGTTCATGTTTGCTCCTTGCTGTTTACGGTGCATTCGCATGTGGGTACAGAATCGACACGGCCAACCACAATCGCTGCTGTCTTGGCTTTTATAGCAGATAACCAGAGGTTTGCCACTTTCCATTCATGATGGGCAATGGGATCCAAGGTAGCAGCACTGTGGTGTTTGAACAGCAGCTTAGCCAGGTTGCGCAGACGCACAGCTTGGCAAATCGGTATCGCATGGGTAGACATTCTAAGGGATGGACGGTGGAATAGAACCCTTTATCTCGCTGAGTCCGCTGTTGTCTGGCCTATCGCTAGCAACTTGCTGTGCAGGGGAAACCCACACAGCAGCCTGTGCTATTTAAGATTGACGCAACCGTGCAATACGGTCTTCCAGAGAGGGGTGTGACGCCAACAAACGGGAGGGTTTGCCATTGATGCCAAAGGCAGTCAGCTGACCTTCAAGTTGTGATGGTTGGCTGGTCGCCAAGCGTTGTAACGCAGCGATCATCTTTTGTTTACCAACCAGATTTCCTGCACCGGCATCGGCACGGTATTCGCGCTGGCGGCTAAACCACATGGCGATCATGCTCGCAAACACGCCAAAGACGATTTCCGCAACAATGGTAACCGCAATACGCGCCAAAAACCCCATACCCTGACCGCTGTTGTTCTGACCACGGACCATGTTATCGACAATGCCAGCGACAATGCGGGCAAAGAACATCACAAAGGTATTGAGTACGCCCTGTATCAACGCCATGGTGACCATGTCGCCATTGGCAATGTGGCTGATCTCATGGGCCAAAACGGCTTCAGCTTCGTCGTGGTTCATGTGGGCCAGCAAGCCTGTGCTCACGGCAACCAGAGATGCCTGTTTACTGGCACCTGTGGCAAAGGCATTGATGTCGTCAGACTGATAGACCGCGACTTCAGGCATGGGCAAATTGGCCTGACGGGACAAACGGCTCACGGTATTAAACACCCAGTGTTCGGTTTGGTTACGTGGTTTCTCTATGACCTGGCCACCAACGGCACGCAAGGCCATCGATTTAGACATATAGAGGGAAATAAATGAACCGCCTATGCCAAAGACGGCACAGATGAGTAACAACCCCGTGGTATCACCGGTCACGATGCCAAGGGCAGGCAAAATGAGATTGAGGAACACACCTAGGGTAGCGACCACAACAATGTTGGTAATCAAAAATAAAAACATACGATTCATGAAAGTACTCGGTGGTTGAATATTTGAGAATATGATGGCGATGTTACGGGGTTATTCAATCGTGCCCTATCGGATTTACGCGTATTTGACACGGCATTGACCTGGTGGAAAAGGGTGCGGTTGTTTTGCACCCTCTGGGGTCATTTTTTATAGGCGACAGCCAACAGAATAATGCCCAGAATCGCCATTGGGATGGAGAGCAGCATACCCATGGTTAGGAAGTCAGATGCCAGAAATCCGATTTGCGCATCGGGAACTCGGAAGATTTCTGCGGTGGAACGAAAGAAGGCATAACCAATCAAGAATATACCTGCCACTGAACCCGCTGGCCGTTTTTTGCTTGAAAACCACCAGACCAGTAAAAAGAGCAAAAACCCTTCACCAAAGGCTTGGTATAGCGGGCTTGGATGGCGAGGCAGGTCATCGACCGCGGGGAATACCATACCCCAGGGCACTTCTGTCACTCGGCCCCAGAGTTCTTGGTTGATAAAGTTTCCAATGCGGCCAAACATCAAACCCATGGGAAATAGGGGTGCTACGAAATCAGCAGTAGCCAAAAAGGCTTTTTTGTTCTTTCGACCAAACCACCACAGGGCGCCAATAACACCGATTAAGCCACCATGAAAGGACATGCCACCCTGCCATATCTTGAAGATATAGAGCAGGTCTTGCATCCAGTAGTCCCAGCCATAAAAGAGCACATACCCGAGTCTGCCGCCCAGAATGACACCCAAAACCAGGTAGATCAGAAAGTCATCGACCTGTTCTTCGGTCCAACCGCTTCCTGGCTGACGTGCCCGGTATTTGCCAAGGTACAAACCCGTAAAGAAGGCAGCCACATACATCAGTCCATACCAGTGGATTGAGAGTGGACCAAGGGACAGCGCAATGGGACTAAATTCGGGATGCATTAACATGGTGGGTGCTCACAGATCAGATTGGCTACAGCATAACGGCTGATGTCTGTAGCCACAACATGACAGGGTTGGGGTTTACGCTAGCTTTTCACTGCTGCGTCAAAGCGGCCACGGTCATGGGCTGCGCTATAGTCAATATCAGGACCCGTGGGGACGATGCGCGTGGGGTTGATCGTGTCATGGCTGTAATAATAGTGCCGCTTACAGTGGTCGATATGACAGGTCTCAGCCACCCCAGGATGCTGATAGAGGTCGCGCAAATACTGGCTTAAATTGGGGTAGTCTTCGATGCGTCTGAGGCTGCATTTGAAGTGTCCCACATATACCGAATCAAAACGGAACAGGGTTGTGAACAACCGCCAATCGGCTTCGGTAATCCTATTGCCCGCCAGATAACGGCTGTCTGCGAGAATGCTTTCAACCCAGTCCAGTGCATCAAAGAGAGGCAGTACCGCCGCGTCATAGGCTTTTTGGCTGGTGGCAAAACCACTGCGGTAGACGCCATTGTTGATTTCTGGGTAGACACGGGCGTTTAGGGTGTCGATGGTTTCTGCCAGTTCGGCAGGATAGTAATCGGTGGTATCACCGGTCAAGCCATTAAAAGCCTGATTCAACATGCGAATGATTTCAGAGGACTCATTGCTGACGATGGTGTTGCGGCGTTTGTCCCACAACACAGGCACAGTGACGCGGCCACTGTAGATCGGGTCTGCCTGGGTATAGATTTGGTGGAAATGGCTGTAATCAAAAAGGTGGTCTTGGGTGTCTATGCCATAGGCACCGTCGGGATCGCCACCAAATATCCAACCCTTATCCAGCATATCGGGATGCACGATTGAAACACCAATGTGGTTGGTAAGCTGCTTGAGGTTTCTGTAAATCAATGTTCGGTGTGCCCAAGGGCAGGCGAGAGAGACATAGAGGTGGTAACGTCCTGATTCTGGCAAAAAGCCACTACGTCCTGTTGGACCTGCTGCACCATCGGCGGTTACCCAGTTTCTAAACTGGGACTCACTGCGAACAAAGGCACCGTCACTGGCTTCTGTATCGTACCAAACGTCGTGCCATTGACCCTTTACCAACATACCCATGGTGCTCTCCTAAAATGGTGCCGCCCTGTAGCAGACGCGTTTACTGTGCGTGGCAGTCTAATGCAGTGGGGATACAGCGGCAAGGTTCAGGGTAGGGGGGTGTTTGAGCTGGGGTAGTTGGTCTAACAGCGCAGCGGTGGGAAAATAAGGGTGGCCATGGTGGCCACCGCAATCAGAATGGCAGTGTTTAAGCGACTTCGACTTCTTCAGCCTGTGGGCCTTTGCGCCCGTCACCTTCTTTGTACAACACCTCTTGGCCGTCCTTTAGACTCTTAAAACCATCACCCACAATTTGAGAAAAATGGATAAACAGATCCGAGCCATCTTCTTTTTGTATAAATCCAAAGCCCTTGGAATCATTGAACCACTTTACGGTTCCCTTCTGCTTGCCTGACATACCAACTCCTTTCGTGCAATTTATGACAGATTTGCATGGGCCACGAAAGCTCAGGGTTTTGAGTCTCACATGGCGCTCAAGGTGCTTGATTAGCACCAGCGTTTTTAGCAAATCGCATTGATATTGGAGAGGCAGAAATTTATTGTAAAGTCAGACAGGGTCTTCTATTGCGCTAACGCAGCAAAATCAAAATGAGCTGCAGGCTGCCCCAAGCAAAAACACCCGCAAGGACATCGTCGATCATGATGCCCAGTCCGCCGGGGACTTTCTTATCGAGCCAACGGATGGGAAAGGGCTTTACGATGTCAAAAAAGCGAAAGAGTACAAAGCCAGCCACCAGTGTCAGTGGTGTCAGAGCAACGCCCCAAAAGGTAATCCACACCCCGACAAATTCGTCCCAGACGATACCGCCATGGTCATGAACGCCCAATTCCCGTGCGGTTTTGTCACAGAGATAGATGCCAATTAAAAAGGTCGCGAGTAGGAAAATGCCAAACCAGGGGCTGAGCTGAAACGGCTGCATAAACCATAGAAAGGGCATCGCAACAATCGTCCCCATGGTACCGGGCGCTTTTTTGGACAGACCAGACCCAAAACCAAATGCCAGAAAGGCAGTGGGTGAACGGAAGACCAATTCAGATTCTTTTGACATGCGACGGTGCTCTCATAAGGTGTGGCTGAAACAGGGGGTTGATGTTATCAGGATTATCGGTGTTGGTAACCCGATTTGGCGAGCGTCACCGTACGACCGTCACGGTCTTTGCAGATGACACCCTGGCCCTGAACGATCTTGCCGATGATGGTGACCGGCAGGTGTGCAATCTGCTGAAGGTGTTCAGGCGGTAGGGTGAAACAGAGTTGGTAGTCATCGCCACCAGCGGCGGCTAACGCCATCTGCTCGGCTAGCGGTATGGCGTCACGGAATGCTTGGGACAGGGGCAGCTGATCGAGTTGGATCTCGGCACCACACTGGCTGTTCTCACAGATATGGCCAAGATCGGCAACCAGACCATCGGAAATGTCGATGCAGGCTGTCGCCCAGGGGGCAATGGCTTTGCCTAGCGTAATTTGGGGTTTGGGCTGTTGGAAGGCCTGTGCCAGTGTCGAACTGGGTTGCTTGCCCGATGCCAGTATTGAGACCGCTGCGGCAGCGTCGCCTAGATTGCCAGAGACGGCAACAAGGTCGCCTTCACGGGCACCAGATCTGGTCATGGGCGCCTGATCGAGATAGCCGTGCACCTGAAAGGATTGCACCAACAAGGGGGATGCAGTGGTATCGCCACCGATTAAAGGTATCGACCATGTGCGCGCAATGGCTTCGAGAGTCTGGGCGTAACGGGCTAGCCAGTCATCATCAAGGTTGTCTGGTAACGACAGTGCGAGGGTAAAAAATGCGGGTGTCGCTCCCATGGCAGCAAGATCGCTGAGCGCAGCGCCAAGTCCCCTTGCGGCGATGTATTCTGGAGCAGTGTCGGCAAAGAAATGGCGACCTGATACCTGGGTGTCTATGGAAAATGCCATGGGTCTTGGGTCGGGATTAACGACAGCACAGTCATCACCCTGACCAATCAAAAATCGGTTGGGGTCACCGATCGCACCCAGGGGTGCAAAGTGACGGGCGATCAACTCAAATTCGTGCGACATAATCCATTTTCCTAGGGAACCGACCTCATTGTAGGGCGGCAGTCTATCAAGGCAAGTGCATTGTGAATGTGACGAACATAAAAAAGGCCACCTCAGAGGGTGGCCTATTCGACAGAGCGGGTTTTACAGCTGGGGACCAGCGGCAACCAATGCCTTGCCTTCGTCATTGCCGGTAAACTTGGCAAAGTTGTTGATAAAGAGTGTGGCCAGTTTTTCTGCTTTTTCATCCCATTCTGCTGGATTCGCATAGGTGTTACGCGGATCTAGGATCTGGGTATCTACGCCCGGTAGGGAAGTAGGTACTTCCAATCCGAAAACAGGTAGCTGCATGGTTTCACTGTTTTCAATGGATCCATCAAGGATCGCATCAATGATACCGCGTGTGTCCTTAATAGAGATACGCTTGCCAGTACCGTTCCATCCGGTGTTAACCAAATAGGCTTCAGCACCCGCTGCTTCCATACGCTTAACCAATACTTCGCCATACTGGGTTGGGTGCAACGACAAGAATGCCGCACCAAAACAGGCTGAGAAAGTCGGGGTTGGCTCTGTGATGCCACGCTCAGTACCAGCCAATTTGGCGGTGAAGCCAGACAGGAAGTGGTACTTGGTCTGTGCCTTGGTCAGTTTTGATACAGGAGGCAATACACCAAAGGCATCAGCAGTTAAGAAAATAACCTTTTTCGCGTGACCTGCCTTAGAAATAGGCTTAACGATGTTATCAATGTGATAAATCGGATAAGAAACGCGGGTATTTTCAGTCACAGAAGCATCGTCAAAATCGATGGTGCCATCGGTAGCGACAGTAACGTTTTCTAGCAAGGCGTCTTTGCGGATTGCCTTGAAGATATCAGGCTCGCTTTCTGCGTCCAATCGAATGGTCTTGGCATAGCAGCCGCCTTCAAAGTTGAACACGCCGTCATCGTCCCAACCATGTTCGTCATCACCAATGAGCTGGCGCTTATGATCGGTAGACAGGGTTGTTTTGCCGGTACCAGACAATCCAAAGAAAATCGCAACGTCGCCTTCACTGCCAACGTTTGCAGAGCAATGCATGGATGCGATGCCTTGTAGTGGAAGGTAGTAGTTCATCATAGAGAACATACCCTTCTTCATCTCGCCGCCGTACCAGGTGCCACCGATCAATTGCATTCTTTCGGTGAGGTTGAAAGCGGTGTAGACGTCAGAATTCAGACCCTGTTCTTTCCAGTTTTTATTGCTGGTTTTTGAGGCATTGAGAACCACAAAATCAGGTTCGCCATAGACTGCGAGTTCTTCGTCAGTTGGGCGGATAAACATGTTTTTAACAAAGTGGGCTTGCCACGCAACTTGAACGACAAAGCGCACCTTGAGGCGTGACTCAGGGTTTGCACCACAGAAGGTGTCTACCACAAACAAACGCTTGCCACTCAGCTGTTCAACACTGGTTGCCTTGAGATCATCCCAAACCGCAGGCGTCATCGGTTTGTTGTCATTTTTGGCTTTATCAGAGGTCCACCACACGGTATCGCGGGTAACGTCGTCTTCAACGATGAATTTGTCTTTTGGAGACCGGCCGGTGAATATGCCTGTGCTGACATTGATGGCACCGAGTTCAGTAACATAACCGCGTTCAAAACCTTCTAAATCTTCACGCGTTTCTTCTGCATAAAGTAGGTCATAAGACGGGTTGTAAATCACTTCTGCAGCATCCTTGATGCCGTATTGGGCTAAATCTGGAATGGCTTTCATTGATTGGCTCCTGAGTCTCAAAATTTCAAATTCGTTTGGTTTTGACATCCGGCCAACCTTAGCCAAATAGGTAAGGGGCGGTTGATGCCGATTCCACTTTCCAATTATCACACGACTGCAGACAATCTTTACCAGACGGAGCACAGCTACCTTAGCATTGGTGCCCATAAAATAGGTGGGTAGGTAATGCCAAGCTAACCTGATCATAATAATTGGAAAATGCGGCGGAGATTGTACCTCTGTAGCGGTTTGACCTAAAGCGAAACGGACAATTTGTGTGAAAAATTATCGACCAGCCCCTGTGAATGACAGTGGAATGTGCTTGGGTTATTGGGTTGCTTGGTCTGGTGATACAGCAAAGGGCGTAGGACAACACTGAACTTGGCTAGCGCTAGTGCGAAGCTGGTAGACCGTTTTAGGGGGTCACAAATGGGCTGTCTGTAACAACCCTGATCACAGTTGAAGCGCGTTAAGATGGCGCCCGTCTCAGTAAGGATATAGAGACTGGGCGCCAAGATGGATAGGGTGCATCACGCCATCAGGGGTGCCAAAAAATTTCCGGTAATGGACTTCGGATTGGCAGCCACATCTTCAGGTGTGCCGGTGGCGATGATCTGTCCGCCGCGGCTACCGCCTTCTGGACCTAGGTCGACAATCCAATCTCCCGTCTTAATCACATCAAGGTTGTGTTCGATAACCACCACGGTATTGCCATGGTCACGCAGACGGTGTAACACATCAAGTAGTTGTTGAATGTCGTGAAAGTGCAGACCCGTGGTCGGCTCATCTAGGATATAGAGGGTATTGCCCGTATCCCGTTTCGAGAGCTCACGAGACAACTTAACCCGTTGTGCCTCGCCTCCTGATAGGGTGGTGGCACTTTGGCCCATCTTGACATAGCTGAGTCCAACCTCTGCCAAGGTCTGTAGCTTGCGAGCGAGCTGGGGTATGGGATCGAAAAAGACCAGGGCCTCTTCAATCGTCATTTGCAGCACGTCATGGATGTTTTTACCCTTGTAACGAACCTCTAGGGTTTCACGGTTATAACGCTTGCCATGGCAAACGTCACAGGGCACATAGATGTCTGCTAAAAAGTGCATCTCGACCCGAATCAAACCGTCGCCCTGACAGGCTTCGCAGCGTCCACCCTTGACGTTAAAACTAAAGCGCCCGGGCTTGTAGCCGCGTGATCGTGACTCTTGCGTACCTGCAAACAAATCGCGAATACCGGTAAACATACCCGTGTAGGTAGCTGGGTTTGATCGGGGTGTACGACCGATAGGACTCTGGTCAATATCGACCACCTTGTCAAAATGGCTGAGACCCGATATGCGCTTATAGGGCGCAGCAGTCAGGGTGGTTGCCTTATTCAATTCGGTGGCAGCAAGGGGATAGAGCGTGCTGTTGATCAGGGTCGATTTCCCCGATCCTGACACGCCGGTAATACAGGTCATCAGGCCAACGGGGATTTCAAGATCGACATTCTGCAGGTTGTTACCGCTGGCGCCCTCTAACCGGAGCGTTCGTTTCGGATCAAAGGGAACGGCATCGTGGGGACGGGTAATTTTGCGCACTCCAGACAGATATTGTCCGGTCAGGGAATTGGGGTTTGCCATGACCTCTGCAGGCGTGCCCTGGGCGACGATCATGCCACCATGGACACCCGCACCCGGACCAATGTCGAGTACAAAGTCTGCGTTGCGAATGGCTTCTTCGTCATGTTCAACAACAATGACGGTATTACCCAGATCCCGCAAGTGGGTCAGGGTGCCGAGTAAACGCTCATTGTCGCGTTGGTGTAATCCGATCGAAGGCTCATCAAGAATATAGAGCACGCCTACCAAGCCTGCACCAATCTGACTGGCAAGCCGAATGCGTTGGGTTTCACCGCCAGACAGGGTATCTGCCGAACGGTCAAGGCTGAGGTAATCGAGTCCGACATTGACGAGGAAGGCCAAACGTTGGCGAATTTCCTTGAGTATCTTGTCGGCAATTTCCCCCTTTCGTCCGTCTAGGGTTAGCTGGTCAAAATAGGCCAGTGCATCGGCAATGGGCAGGTTAACCGCTTCTGGCAAGGTCCTGTTGTTTACAAAGACGTTACGAGAGGACTCCTTGAGTCGGGTGCCGGCACAGTCTGGACAGGGTTGCTCAGCAAGGTACTTTGCCAGATCGTCTCTGACAGAGGCAGATTCGGTTTCACGGTAACGGCGGTCGAAATTGTTAATGATGCCCTCAAAGGTATGGGTGCGGTGCATCATGTCGCCACGGCTGTTGACGTAGTGAAACTTTATTTCTTCCTTGGTGCCGTGCAAGACAGCGTCTTTGAAATGCTCAGGTTGGTCTTTCCAGGGCGTTTCAAGTGCGACCCTGTAGTGAGACGCTAAGGCCTCAAGCTGTGAAAAATAATAGAGATTGCGTCGGTCCCAACCGGGTAT
>CAWUUZ010000208.1:0-6292 GCA_963925745.1 uncultured Pseudomonadales bacterium | reverse complement strand
GTTTTGGCTGCAGTGCACCTGCGCTGACAGAGACCAGCACCATCACCCAAAACAAATTGCGGTACAGACTTAATTAAGCGGTCTGGGTAACGTAGAATAGGGTTAATCGTAGCCAACACCCTTTGAGGATTTTTCAAATGCAGCCAGTGATCGCACCGTCTATTTTATCCGCCGATTTTGCCCGCTTGGGCGATGAAGTGAATGCCGTGTTAGCGGCTGGCGCCGATTGGGTCCACTTTGATGTGATGGACAACCACTATGTGCCCAACCTCACCATTGGACCTATGGTTTGCAAGGCGTTGAGAAAACATGGCATCACCGCGCCGATTGATGCACACCTGATGGTCAGTCCCGTAGACCGCATTGTGGGTGATTTTGCCGAAGCGGGTGCCACCATGATTTCATTTCACCCTGAAGCAAGCCAACACGTTGACCGAACCATTCAGCTGATCAAGGAAGCCGGTTGTCAGGCGGGTATTGTTTTAAATCCAGCGACACCCCTGAGCCATTTAGACTATGTCATGGACAAGGTGGATATGGTCTTGTTGATGTCTGTGAACCCCGGATTTGGTGGACAGTCCTTTATCCCCTCTGTCATGGATAAGATTCGTGCCGTACGCGGTTTGATCGATGCCACGGGTCGCCCCATTCGTTTGCAGATTGATGGCGGCGTCAAATTGGATAACATTGCTGAGATTGCAGCAGCCGGCGTAGACACCTTCGTCGCAGGATCTGCCATATTCAATGCAAAGGATTACCAAGCGGTCATCTCTGAGATGAAAGACAAAATCCGCCAGGCTCAGAAATAACATCCTTCCCTGTCTCCAATAAGGCGCTGTCGCATCGGCAGCGTCTTATCGTTACAAATTGTGCATCTGGTATGATATTTGCCCTCTAAATTATTTTTTGCCCCCATCCTCCCGTCCTGACTGGTCTGGGCATATTGCAATCCCTATTCGGTTAAAAAAATGCTTAAAATTACTAGATATAGTGGTCTATAATCATTCGATACCCACATGTAGTGTTTCAGTGTTTTTTAATAACGTCTGATAACTGCTTGTTTTGTAATAAATTTTGGCTTTATACCGCTATAAACATGACGAAGAGGCATGGAAAAATGTCAGAGAAATTGGTGACGAAAGCGTCGCAAAAAGGAAATATTCCAATGCAAGCGGCATCGCTGGACATTTGGGACAGCAAATACCGTTTGAAGGACGCAAAGGGTAATGTCATAGACGCCACTATCCATGAAACGTACAAACGTGTCGCAAAAGCCTTATCAGAAGTTGAAAATGGCAAGGCGTTACAAAATAAATGGTATGAGCAGTTTTTATGGGCGCTTGAGAATGGCGCAATTCCTGCGGGACGCATTACCTCTAATGCTGGCGCAAGAGAACATAAACCAGCGACATCGACCATCAACTGTACCGTGTCGGATACCATTCATGATTCTATGGACAATATTTTGTCCAAGGTTCAAGAAGCCGGTTTAACGCTCAAAGCGGGCTGCGGTATCGGTTATGAATTTTCAACATTGCGCCCACGAAATGCCTTTGTAAATGGTGCTGGCTCCTATACATCAGGACCACTGTCGTTTATGGAAATCTACGACAAGATGTGTTTTACCGTTTCGTCGGCAGGTGGACGTCGCGGCGCACAGATGGCGACCTTTGATATATCGCATCCCGATGTACCCGAATATATCCGTGCAAAGCGTGAAGATGGCCGCTTGCGCCAGTTCAACCTGTCACTGCTGATTACCGATGAATTTATCAAGGCAGTCAAAGATGATACTGACTGGCCCCTGTGCTTCCCCTTGGGCCAAAAAGAGCAGTCACGTGACCAGCTTGACCTTGCTGACACCAACCAGGTGTTGTGGAAAGATTGGCATGTAAAAGACGACTATGTTCAAAACGACATTGGACAGGTTGCATTTCGTATTTACCGTACGATCAAGGCGACAAAGTTGTGGAACCTGATCATGGCCTCGACCTATGATTTTGCAGAGCCTGGTTTTATCTTGATCGACAAGGTCAATGAGATGAACAACAACTGGTTCTGTGAAATCATTCGGGCAACCAACCCCTGTGGTGAACAGCCACTACCGCCCTTTGGTTCTTGCCTGTTGGGCTCAGTTAATCTGACCCATTTCATAGAAGATCCTTTTTCCGATAAAGCCCGCTTTAATTGGGATAAGTACCGCAAAGTGGTTGGCATCTTTACCCGCATGTTGGACAACGTTGTCGAGATCAATGGTCTACCACTGCCACAGCAGCGTGAAGAAATTTTCAACAAGCGCCGCCACGGCATGGGTTATTTGGGTCTCGGTTCTACCATTACCCTATTGGGTATGAAATATGGTGATCCAGAATCCATTGCCTTTACCGAAGAAGTGACCTTGCAGCTGGCTTTGGCTGGTTGGGAGCAGGGCTTAGAACTGGCAAAGGAAAAGGGCACAGCACCGGCATTGTTGCAAGAATACGACGTGACCCATGAGATGCTCCGTAAACGCCCTGAGATGGTTGTTGATGGCTATAAAGCAGGAGATAAGGTTGCAGGTAAGATTTTACATGCACGCTATAGCCGCTATATGCAGCGTTTTGCTGAAGAGTATCCAGAATTGGTGAATCAATTGGCAGAAACGGGTTGCCGTTTTACGCACCACAGTTCGATCGCACCGACAGGTACCATTTCTTTGTCTTTGGCAAACAATGCGTCCAATGGTATCGAACCGAGTTTTGCGCACCACTATGCGCGCAACCTCATTCGCCCGGGCAAGAAGACCAAAGAAAAAATCGATGTGTTTTCCTTCGAATTGCTGGCATACCGTCATTTGGTCAATGCAGCAGCATTGCCAGGCAGCACCGAAGACCATGACCGTTTGCCAGATTACTTCATCACCTCAGACGATGTGACTCCGGCACAGCATGTAGACATTCAAGCGGCAGCACAGAAATGGATTGATTCGTCCATTTCTAAGACGGCCAACGTGCCAAGTGACTACCCCTTTGAAGATTTCCAAAACATCTATATGTATGCCTATGAACAGGGTCTCAAGGGTTGCACGACATTCCGATTTAACCCAGAAGCATTTCAGGGTGTGTTGGTAAAAGAAAAAGACCTCGAGAATACCCTTTACCGTTTTGCCTTGGCTGATGGCACCAGTGTTGAAGCAAAGGGCAATGAAGAAATCGAATATGATGGCGAAACCCACACCGCCGCGAATTTGTACGATGCGCTGAAAGAAGGCTACTACGGTAAGCTGTAACAGCGTCAGGAGAGAGAAGATGGCTAAGAAAATCGCACAAAAAATTGTCTCTTTTGAGGTCGCAGACCTTGAGGAGCAACGTAAAAAATCTAAGGCTCAGGCAGATGCGCATATCGTTCAGATGCATGAGTCGGTATCACGTCCTGAAATGTTGATGGGTGCTACCTATAAGATAAAGACACCCATGAGTGAGCATGCACTCTATGTGACTCTAAACGACATGGTACTCAACGAGGGTACCGAGCACGAAGTGCGTCGTCCTTTTGAGGTCTTTATTAATTCTAAAAACATGGAACAGTTTCAGTGGGTCGTTGCCCTGACGCGGGTGATTTCTGCGGTGTTCCGCAAGGGTGGAGACGCCACGTTCCTGGTCGATGAAATGAAAGCGGTGTTTGATCCACAGGGTGGTTATTTCAAACCCGGTGGCCGTTATATGCCGTCTTTGGTTGCCGAAATTGGCTATGCGATTGAAAGCCACATGAAAATGATTGGCATGATTATCGACGATACCCTGAGTGATCACGAGCGCGAAATCATGAATGACAAGCGCAAGGAATTTGAAGCACTCAACAACAGCCAAGCAAGTGACGCAGGAGAGTACCCCAAGGGTGCCAAACTCTGTAATAAGTGTCACAACACCGCGGTCGTCATTTTGGATGGGTGTTCTACCTGCTTGAATTGTGGCGACTCCAAGTGCGGCTAGCCTTTGACCTTCGGGAAAATGGTTAGGTCTTGAATGTTATGGCATTCCAAAAGCCCCAAATAGCGTTGCTGTTTGGGGTTTTTTTATACCTGAACAGTTAAAAAGTCGGTATAGCGACAGGGATCCTTGAACGGCGTTTTATCGGTCACAGGGCAGTCCCATTGCCATTCCGCAAAAAAGGTGTCTAGTATAAAGCCATGATGCGATTGAAAGCCCTAGGGATGTATTACTTGCTGCGGTTGCTGTTTGCCAGTTGTCGATTCAAGATAACGGGTTTGGATCGGTTGGATGCCCCATCGGGAAAACAACCCCTGTTGTGTTTCTGGCATGGCGACTATGTTCCCCTGCTGCCACTGATGGAAGATAGGGGTGGATGCATCATCTCGAGCCAATCAGAGCGCGGCAATACCATTGCAGGCATAGCCGAAGGGTTTGGCTATCAGTCGGTTCTGATTCCAGACAAACCCAGCCGACAGTCAATGCAGCAGCTGTTGCAATCCTTACAGTCAGTTTCTGCAGCGGGAACCGCTGTAGATGGCCCACTAGGGCCCTATCGCAAAGTAAAGGGCGGCGTTATCTGGCTGGCTGCCTCATTGGGAATGAATTTGGTACCCGTAGCGTTGCACTGTCGCAGGGCGGTTCGTTTGCACCAACGCTGGGACCATCTGACATTGCCCTTGCCGTTCACAACCATTCATATCGCGGTAGGATCGCCTATGGCGGTCCCTGCCACCCTGTCGGCCACCCAAAGACGCGCCATTGCAGACAGCATTTCTGAACAGCTGCTGTTTTTAGAGCATGGAGCGAGGCAGGGCACCCTAGAGGGGCAATTGGATGGACAATAGCGTCACAAAGAGTCCCATTCCCTATCGCAGGTATCTGCTACTGCTGTTGCCCTTTGGCCTCATTTCTTTTTTGACCCTCTGGTGGCTAAACGCACAGCTTGCGGGTACCCCCATTGTGATTCCCTCTGTTTGGCTGCAGGGCGATTTTCTCCTGTGGTTGGCTGCCCTGTTATCACTGTATTACCTATCCGACGCCGCTCGGCTCTACTGTGTTGTTCGGGCGATGGGGTATCGCGTTCGGCTGGCGACACTGATGCGCCTGGTGTTTATCAACCTCTTTGTCTCCAATGTGACCCCCATGTCAACGGGGGGCGGATTCGTACAAATCTACTTTTTGGTCCAGCATCAGGTGCCCCTTGGCATCGCATCGGCCGCAACATCGGTACGCACACTGTTGGCAGCCTTGCTTATTTTTGGCGCCACGTTAGTGATCGTGGTGTTTAACCCAAGCCCTTTTTTACACCTGCTAAGCCCAAGCATCTTGAGCCTGGTAGCCCTGATCACGTTGCTCTATTTTACCCTTGTCGGTTTGGCGCTGTTCAAAATGAAATGGTTGGAACGCCGCCTGTTTGGCTTGCTGCACCTGGGTCGCCGTTTTGGTTGGATATCAACCCCCCAGGTGAACCGCAGCTATCGGCGTCTTGCAGGCGATATTTCCCATTTTAATCAGGGAATTCGCCAATTTAGCCAGAGCCGAAACCGCTGGCCGTTTTTGGCGGTTGCCAGTACGGTGCTGTTCTTGGTGGTGATGTTTGGTTTTGCAGTGACACTCATTGCCGCGCTCGGTTATGGCATCTCGGTCAGTTCACTGATGCAAATACAGACCGTGGTGACCTTCTTGATGTACTTTGCGCCCACACCTGGTGCCAGCGGCATTGCTGAAGGTGGGTTTGGCATGGTGGTTGCGCCCTTGTTGCATCCAGAGCACCTCGCTGTGGTAACCCTGGTGTGGCGTTTTTTAACCATCTATTTGGGCGTAGCGATTGGCGTTTTTGCGCTCTATGTCGAGTTAAAACGATCAACACAGGTGGTAGCGCAATGAAACGTCACCATGGGGTTCGCGTCTATTTTGTAAGTCTCAGCGTCTTTCTGCTGTCGTTGCTCGGCTACCGTCTTTTTGTGATGTTTGTAGAGACCGATTATGTCGCATTAAACGCGGACAACATGGTTCGGGTACAGGAAACGCTGCAAGCCAAAACGGAATACCAATTTTCTGTGATCGGTAATATTCAAAACTCCATGCGGTTGCTCGAGCAAAAAATTGCCCCCCTGATGGCTGCGCAGGGATCCGATTTTATGGTGTCAGTCGGCGATGCGGTTTTTGATGGTGCTGAGGGAAAATACCGGTTGCTGTCCCGTGGTTTAAAAACACTGCACATTCCCTATCTCATGGGTGTTGGTCCCAACGAAATTGAAGACTTTGGTACCAACCGTTTCTATCGCCATTTTGGCCCGCTGTTCTATGCCTTTGTCGCC
>CAWUUZ010000207.1:0-4005 GCA_963925745.1 uncultured Pseudomonadales bacterium | reverse complement strand
CCATTAACACCAGCTGAAGAACCAAAGAAATATCCAGGTTTTGATGATAAGTCTGGGATATACACTATACAGAATGCCCAAATTTTAGAAAATAACAGCGCAGCAAATGATTGGTCACCAAATTTAATAATACCTAAAGGTACTAAAGTATTCATAGGTACAAGCTTAGATAAGTCAACATCAGATAATGGTAGAAATATTTTTATAAATCAATCTAAAAATCCAACTCATTTGAGCTAGTCCGAATATGTTTCAGTGGCTTTTTAAGGTCGTCATCGATTTTTTTGAGTTTTTCGGGATTCACATCCTCGGGCTGACTGTCTTCAACAGCCACCACGATACCGACCAATTTTTGGTATCCAAAGGGAACCTGCACGCGACAGCCAACGGGGTCTTTAGGCAGATCCGCTTGGTCTGGGGGCAAATAGACAAATGTTCGCCGCAGGGGTGTGGCAACGGCGATACGGTAATATTGTGGCATGGTATGAAAACCAGTTGTAACTCAGTAGGAGTCTGGTAGAATCCGCATCCCAATTTCAGGAGCTTGGGACTTATCGAATCGGTTGCGCTAGACTAACCATGTCGGTAAGCAGAAACAACCCTGAAAAAAACCGTGCGGTGCTTCGCTGGTTACGAAGTTGCGGCACAATAAGCATTACACCCTAATGAAAAGTGAGAATCCCATGCAAGCAGCAATACACCCAGATTACCAGTTCGTCACTGCAACCTGTTCTTGCGGTAACGTCCTAAAAATCGGTACCACCCGTAAGACTGATATGCACTTGGACGTTTGTTCAAACTGCCACCCGTTTTACACTGGTAAGCAGAAGACGATTGACACAGGCGGCCGTATTGATCGCTTTAAGCAGCGTTTCGGCAACCGTACCGTTACTAAAGCATAATTTTTGCTTTAAAAAAAAGAGACGCTTTATGCGTCTTTTTTTGTGCCTGTCAGTTTTTGCGTAAAAAAGTAACCCGCTTTGATCTGCTGCAATTGAATTTCGACCCTTTCTTTGACTTCGCGGCGATTCGGTTATGGTTTCTACGATACTGTAGGGCTATGATATGACCCCTTTTAAATGATGCTGGCAAACAGCCTAGGGTCATTAGCAGTATTTTTGAAACGCAGTTGAGACACCAACTCTGTGATGGTGCCAAACTGCGTACCGCTATCTATTACTAACGGAGCATTGCCTCGGCCAGAAAGGTCGTTAAAATGCGTGCTCTGTGATTGATTCATGACTTCAACTGACGATAAGGAAAACAGGACATGGCCAGAAAGAAAATTGCACTCGTTGGCGCGGGACAAATTGGCGGCACCATGGCGTTGCTGCTTGCTCAAAAGCAACTGGGCGATGTGGTACTGATTGATATTGCAGAGGGTATGCCTCAGGGCAAGGCACTGGATATCCAGGAAGGCCGTTCTGTCATTCCATCATCAACACACATGAGCGGATCAAATGACTTTGCTTCATTGGCTGGTTCTGATGTTGTCATCGTAACTGCTGGCTTGCCACGTAAGCCGGGTATGAGCCGTGATGACCTGTTGGACATCAACTTCGGTATCATCGAAAAAGTCGGTCAGGCAATCCGTGATACAGCACCTGAAGCCTTGGTTATTGTTGTCACCAACCCACTGGACGCGATGGTTTATGCCATGCAGAAAGTAACTGGCTTTGCAGCCAACAAGGTTGTGGGCATGGCGGGTGTTTTGGACAGTTCACGTTTGGCCTGTTTCATTGCTGATGAACTAGACGTATCTGCTGAAGATGTTCGCGCCTTGGTATTGGGTGGACACGGCGACACCATGGTATCTGTGTTCTCTGCAGCCTCTGTTGCTGGTATTCCTTTGCCAGAGCTGATGGACAAAGCTACCTTCGATCGTTTGGCCAAGCGTACTGCTCAGGCTGGCGGCGAAATTGTTGCCCTGCTAAAAACCGGTTCTGCTTTCTATTCACCTGGTTTGTCTGCGGTACACATGGCAGAAGCTTACTTGCTCGACAAGAAGAGCGTTTTGACCTGTGCTGCCTTGCTTGACGGCGAATACGGTGTGACCGGTCTGTACTGTGGCGTTCCTGTTGTAATGGGTTCTAACGGTGTAGAGCGTATCCTTGAAGTGTCTTTGAATGCTGAAGAGCAGGCTGCATTTGATGTGTCTGTTGAAGCAGTAAAAGACCTTGTAAGCTGGGGTGACGGCAAAATGGCTGGCTAATCGCTATCCCTAAAAAAGCCCGCTGATGCGGGCTTTTTTGTGTCTGCCGTTTGGGATCTGGGCATTGCCCAGTCCTAAAACAGCAGTTCCGGTGTCGTGGTAACCGCATTTTCACTCGGTAAGGGTGCTTCACCCTGAATGGCCCGCAACAGCTGTGCCTCTGTTTCTTCTTCGGCTGGCAGTGTCAGGCTGTTGTCCTGTGCGAATAGCGTGGGTGCCTGTTCCTTTGGAAAGATTTCAAAAATGGCATTCTTCTGATCGGGTTTGGCAAGCAAACCGGTAATGGGGTCAATGCGCACGGTGATCATGCCGGGAGGCTGTTCCATCACTTTCTCAGGTTTGCCGCTCAGTGCGTCGCGCATATAGTCGATCCAGATTGGCAAGGCTGCACTGCCACCCCATTCAGCTGAACCCAAGGAGGAAGGCTGATCAAAGCCGACCCAGGTGGTGGTCACCAGGTTGGCGTTAAAGCCACTAAACCAGGCATCGTTGCCATCGTTGGTTGTTCCGGTCTTGCCAGCGAGGTCTTTTCGGCCCAAGGACAGCGCCTGTCGGCCCGTACCCAAGAGGATGACGTCTCGCATAATGGAGTTCATCACAAAGGCAATTTGGGGTTCGATGACCTGTGGTGCATAGCGGGTTTCAGGTATCAGCACACTGTTGTCTTGAGGCACAGATTCTCCCAGGGGCAGCAGCTGCTCGGTGATCGCGCCATTGAGATTTTCTTCATCGAGTTGCAACAGCAGGTCTTGCTCAGCGGCCAGTTGGGTGTCTCTGGTGATGCAGGTGGGGCAGACAATTTCTGGGTTGGCTTCAAAGATAATGTTGCCGTCTTGGTCTTCAATGCGTTGAATAAAATAGGGCGTGACCTTATAGCCACCATTGGCGATAACCGAATAGCCTTCGGCAATGCTCATGGGTGTTAGTGATGCGCTACCCAGTGCCAGTGTCAGGTTCTTGGGTAAATCGTCGGGATTCAAACCAAAACGTGACATATAGCGCACGGCACGACCGACACCAATCTGTTGCAGGATGCGAATACTGACCACGTTCTTAGATCGGTAGAGTGCCTCTCTCATTCGAATAGGGCCATCAAAAATATAACCCGAGTTCTTGGGTCGCCAGGTGGTTTCTAAGACCGGATCAATCAGGGTGATCGGTGAATCATTGATGATGGTGGCTGCGGTCATGCCTTCCTGCATGGCTGCGGAATACAGGAAGGGCTTGATGTTTGAGCCTGGCTGACGTTTGGCCTGTGTCACACGGTTGTATTTGTTGTGGTTAAATTCAAAACCACCGACCAAGGCTTGAATCGCGCCAGAATTGGGGTCCATAGACACCAGTGCCGATTGCGCCTTGGGCAACTGTGAGAGTTCCCAGCCGCCCTCGATAGGTGCCAACCAGACGACATCGCCCATGGACACAATGTCCTTAGCCAATTCCGGTCTTGGGCCCATGTTTGAGGCGTCTATATACCATCGGGCCCATTTCATCTGGTCCCATTCGATACGCGCTTCAGTGCCATCAGACAATAAGGCGGTAAAGGCTTGGTCTTCCAGCGTCCACACCGCCGCAGTACGCAAAGTGGCATAGCGGCCATCATTTTCAAGATCTGTTACCCAACGTTCACGAACACCAGCTTCGTCAACCAATACCAGAGGCGCGGCAATGTCGATGTCGGCAGTAAGCTCGGTCGGCAGGGCAATGTCTTCGGGATTCAGGGTCAGTGTTCGGTAAGGGCCGCGATAGCCATGGCGCTTGTCATATTCCAACAGGCCTTTTTGAACCGCGGT
>CAWUUZ010000206.1:0-5750 GCA_963925745.1 uncultured Pseudomonadales bacterium | reverse complement strand
CCTGCCCTGATCACACCGAAAAGGAAACGTTGTTTCAACTCTTGGATGCCACGGCAACAACCACCGTGAGTTTGACTGAGTCGATGGCCATGTTACCGGCAGCATCGGTGAGTGGTTGGTATTTTAGCCACCCTGAATCCAAGTATTTTGGTGTTGGCAAGGTTGATCGCGATCAGATTCGTTCGCTGGCACGCCGCAAGAAAACACCGCTGCCCGACATTGAACGTTGGTTGGCGCCGGCTCTGGGCTATGAACCCTGATGCCGCATTTTTGCCCTAGAAGCACCGCCGTCTTGGAGCAAACCCCTCATGCAGTATGAGTGGATCCTCTTTGATGCCGATGAAACCCTGTTTCACTGGGATGCCTTTGAAGGCATGCAGCTGATGTTTTCTCGTCTTGAAACCGAATTTACACAGGCGGATTACGAGCAGTATCAAAGCATCAACAAACCGCTGTGGGTCGATTATCAAGACGGTAAAATAACGGCAGGCGAGCTACAAACCACCCGATTTACCCATTGGGCGCAGAAATTGGGGCTCTCTACCGAGCACCTCAATACTGCCTTTTTGCATGCCATGGCAGACATCTCCGTGCTGCTTCCAGGTGCAGACCACCTGTTGCGCCAGCTCTCAGGCAAGGCAAAGCTGGGCATTATTACCAATGGTTTTACCCAGTTGCAAAAGGTGCGGCTGAAGCGAACGGGTCTACAGGATGTTTTTTCGCTGTTGGTTATTTCTGAAGAAGTCGGTTTTGCAAAACCCCACGCGGGGATTTTTGAACATGCCTTTGGTCACATGAACCACCCAGACAAAGACAAAATCCTGATGGTTGGTGACAACCCCCATTCCGATATTCAGGGTGGCATCAACGCGGGCATTCATACCTGCTGGCTCAATCGCCACCAACAGGAAAAACCACAGGGCATAGAACCCCAGGTTGAGGTAGACTCACTCGATGCCCTGCATGCTTGGCTTTTGCCCCAGTCTTTAGTGCGTTAACCAGCCCATCAACAGCCATTTTTACGACTAACACAGGCAGATTATGAAGCGAATCATCATCATTTTGTTCATCACCAACCTAATCGCTGCTGCCGTGATGGCACTGCTCTATGTCAGCAATGACGCTGTAGGCGCTATGGCCTTGACCGATCTGCTGTTCTATATGGGACTGATCCCTTGGGTGGCATCGGTTGCCCTGATGTTACGTAGCCACAAGCGCCCCACCTTTGATGTGTATCTCACCAAACAGGCCGATGACCCCGTGTACAAAGAACAAACCACCAAAACCAATTGGACGCTGTATATGTTGCTTGCTGGTGCACTGCCGATCACTGCCAGCGTCGTGATGATCTATATCAACGCCTGATCCAACATGGGTTAGGCTAACGGTAGAGATCAAGGTCTATGCGTTCTTTGGCGCAGACTTTTTGAACGTTAGGGCGCGCCGCCAATGCTTTCAATACCCTCGCAATATTTTTGAAACTCATTGGGGGTGTTTTAAATTCATCTGCCCAGCTTGCCAACATAAAGAGATAGAAATCACAGAGGCTTGGGCTATTCCCTAGCAGATAGTTCGCGTTTTCCAAGGCGCGGTCCACCAAGGCAAACATCTCGGTAATGCGCGTTTCTTGGGCAGCAACGATATGGGGTGCCTCTTCAGGATGGGTGGTGTAGCGCTCAGGGTAGAAATACATCAGCAGTTCAGTCTGAATGGTATTGGTCAGGTACATCAACCACTGATAGCCCAGACTGCGATTGGGGTCGCCCATCAAGGGAAACAGCCCCTTGGTAGGATGGGTGTCACACAGGTGCAGGCAAATGGCAGCACTCTCAAAAATAGCCTGACCATCATCAACCAGAGTGGGAATACGTCCAGCGGGGTTTAGCGCGAGATATTCTGGTGATTTTTGCGCATTGTGCTTCTTATCGACCAGCGCCAAATGAAAGGGAACGCCCATTTCTTCAAGTAGCAGATGGGGTGCCAAGCTGGCGTTTCCAGGATAATAATACAGCGTATACACGGCGTAACTCCTTCTAATGGGTTTTGACGACTGGTTTAGCATGCTGACAGATCAAAGCGCTATCTGACAGAATTCAGAAAGCCACAAGACCACCTTCAGCTCATTGTAATGTGTTTTCGCAGAATCTTTCCATCCGGATCGCGTTCGCTTTATTTACCTCTTTAGTTATAGCCCATTTGACGGGTCCATTTAAACCTCATCTTCATTGATATTCTTATTCATAGCGTCGCTACAGATTCAAAGGTTAATACCATCCCCTCCCTAGACAAGAACTGGCCGCACCGATATCCTGAATTTTTTCACCTTTGCACTGGCTGAGTCTCCGCTTACAATGGTGTTTTCATACGCCAACAAAAACAGGGAAGCTATCCCCTGAGGAGCATTGACATCACACAGCCCAATCCCCCGAAAAAACCAATCGTTGTTAGATTCTTGCAGTTGTTGCTATCGCTCGTCGCTGCTGCCTTTGGCGTACAAAGCAAACGCAACCTAGAACGTGATTTTTCCAGCAGCAAACCCTGGAAGTTCATCATAGGTGGCATCCTGTTTACCTTTTTCTTAATTGCTTCTTTAATTTTGACCGTCCAAATGGCGCTTGTCGGGGCCTAGCCTACACTGTCTTTATAGGCCTTCGTGTTTATTAAGGATGTTATTCACGACGGCATTCAGGCTGTTATGAATACACTGTCATCAACACCTATTTGAATCTATGAACATTCCCAAAAGGAGGCTCTATGTCGCCCTCTGTTAAGCGGCTCGTTTGGGCGCTTGGTTTCGTCCTCATCGGCATCGCTTTTGCCGTTATCGGCATCTACATTGGCGAGATTGACGATGCACCTGGGGCTGCGGTATTGGGATTTGTGTTGATGATTGGCGCCGTGGCACTCGGTATCAAGACCGCACGACGCAAACCATAGCGCTAGGTCCGCCAAGGGAGATCGACTGTTTTGGGGCTTTGAACGGGGTCTTGGAACGGGGGTCTTGAACGAGATTGGTGGTCTAGGCTGTCCCCTGCGGAACAGCCGATCCTACAGTCCGTCTCTAAGGAGTGACGGGTGCCGGTGTACCCGCCAAAGACTGCGCAAAGAACTGGCTCACACGGTCTTGGAAGGCGTCAGGATACAGATATTTACTTCCGGAATGCACAGCACCCTCGGTTAGCCAGGTTGTCACTTTTGCGCCTTGCAGTTTACCCAATACACCCATGTCGACTGTATGGTGTGTTAACACGCGGGTATCAGCCGTTCCGTGGATAGCAAAAATGGGACGGTTTTGGTGGTTGGTAAAGGCCAATGCTGGTGACATCGACATCAGGTCGAGTCCATCAAAGAGTTTTGCAGACCAGATGGCAGCAGGGGCCAACCAGGTTGGGTAGCCAGACCGCGCCAATTCTTCACGCACCAACAGCTGCAGATCGAGATAACCATTTTCAAGCACCACTGACTGAATGCGGGGATCCATACCAAAGGCCATGGCTGCCGTACCTGCACCCATAGAATCACCATAGAGCCCAATGCGGTGTTCTGAAAATCCTTGAAAATCAATCAACCAATCTACGCTGGCCATCACATCCCGATATTCTTTGATGCCCAGACTCGCTTTTCCATCTTCTCGACTGGACAGGCCGTTATCGCGCATATCAAAGAGCAATACATTAAAGCCTGCCCTGTGGAGCATACCCGCAACGGTCAGCATGTCAGGATCATATTTTGATCCACGCACACCGTGAACCTGAATAACGACAGGCGCATCGCCGGGTCCCGCTTCAGACATGGGAATCCAAAAGGCATCCAGCATGATGCCTGCATCACCACCAGCGAACCGATGAGACTCCCAGTAATCTACGGTGTAGTTTTCAAAGGCGAAATCGTTGTCTGATTCCTGTTCTTTAAATTGCGATGGTGTGTTGTCGCAATACAACCAGCAGCCACTCTCAGATTTTGCCAGGGTGCCATAGATGTAATAACCGGCACCCAAATAGGCTGTTGCGGCCAAAGCCAGGATAACAACCAATGCCAATAGCGTTGATTTCAACGAAAATATCTTCATAGTCTGTAACTCTTTTTATTGTTTTTAGGGTGTGTATGCTGCTGGCTATTTGAATACCTGACGAATCCTATCAAGTATCTGTGCTAAAAAAAAGGTCGATCCAACCGCTTTCTGTGGATCAGAAGTCTATGGTCAATCGTTCCGTCCTTTTTAACCTCTTGGGCTATACCCTGCCTGTTTTCGCCTCAGTCAAAAGATGACTGAGAATGGCCCTCTGCACAGACAGCAAATCACCTTTTTGGGCATAACCCATAAATCCGTCGTAGTCTAGCGGATCAAAGGCGAGTTCACGGCCGATTGAAAATGGTGGGGTTGGTAGCAGCTTGGGATTGCCCATTGCCCGCAGATGGGCAGCCGTTAGAGACCACTGGGGTTTGTTAAACCCGCTTGGCCAGCCATCAGTAATCACCACATCGGCTTGGCCATCAATGGATTCGACAAAACGCACCTGGGGTCTGTTCTCATGAAAGGCTGCATCGCACACATGAACCAATTCAAAACCCAGCACCTGCGCAAGCTCATGCCAAGACCGCAGCACGTTGGTCGGTGGGCCCCAGAGCGTCACTCGGGTTGTTGATAGGGGTCCAATCGCATTCAGGATGGAATAGGCATCGCTCAGCACTTCGCAGGGATGTCCGGCAGCACTCATCGCATTGACAACAGGTCTTTGTGAGGCCTGTGCGAATTGCGCCAACCGCTCATGATCGGAATCTCGGATCACATAGATATCGTAAAATGGATCGAGGTATCCTGCGAGGTCAGCCATCCGTTCAGATGTCTTTAATAAATGAGGAAGCTCCACGAAGTCGAGATCTAAGTCTCTAAACGCTTGGATAAAGGTGGTGCGGGTGCGAATGCCATTGCCTTCAAAGGACCAGGCAACATTGCCTTTGAGTGGAACCCAAGGTTGGCCTGCATCTTTCCAAATGGCATGAATAGCGTCTGCGCTGAGATCTGAAATGCGAATCAAGTTCATAGCGTCTACCCAAAATGTCCTTTTGTGTGTGGACAGTCAGTTGTAACCTAAGGTGCCCAGGCCCATTCGCGATCAGTCATACAGTGCACCGCCCAGCTCCAGTTGAATCAAATACAGGCGGGTATCAAACTCCAACTGCGGGTAATCGGGTTGCATGTGCCGGCACAGCTGGTAAAAGTTTTTGTTATGTTCCTTCTCTTTTAAGTGCGCCAATTCATGTACCACGATCATATTGAGCATGGGTTCGGGTGCTTTTTTAAATACCGTCCCAATGCGAATTTCATTTTTACTTTTGAGCTTTCCACCCTGAACCCGCGACACATAGCTGTGAAGCCCTAGGGCATTTTTCACCACCTGTATGGAGGGATCATAGATGATCTTGCTGAGCGGCCCTGACTGCTTCATATAGCGGTTTTTAAGTGACATCACATAATCCCGCAGACCCTTGTCATTAACGACTGTGTGCGGGGTTGGATAACGCTTTAGCAAAAATTCAGCTAACCGTTCTTGGTCTATCAGCGTCTGTACCTGCTGCTGCAAGGATTCAGGATAGCCACCAATATATTTTAAAAACGCCATGACAGACCAGCCAAGCCAAAAAAAAACATAGTGTCACGAGATGCGATGCAGTACCAGAAATTCAGCATGAATCCCCTTTCGGCGCCTGTGATTGCACGCTGCCTGCCCTCCTGCTCTCCAGTCTCC
>CAWUUZ010000205.1:0-2858 GCA_963925745.1 uncultured Pseudomonadales bacterium | reverse complement strand
CGCCTACAACCATAAACGAAGAGGGTGCTGCACAGGCGGCATGGCAACAGATCAAAGACTTCTTTGCCCAAACATTGCAAACCGCCAGTATCAATTAAACCTTGGCATACAGCTGCGCGACAGCTGCTTGCACCCGGTCTGTGAGCTTCCGAGCATCGTCTTCGGTGTATCCCTTTGGTGAGATGGGTTCTCCAAAAGACACCTCAATGGTGCCCGGTCTTGCCCTTAAAGATCCCAAGGTCATGGCCTGATGCCCACCCTTAAAACAGACCGGAATAATGGGTGCGCCAGACCGAATCGCGATCAAACTTGAGCCGACTTTAAACCGCCCAACACCATCAAATCCCGCCAAGGCGCCCTCGCCTCCCCAGGCAACCGACAACCCAGACTTCACATCGGCAACCATGCTGCTCAAAATGATATCGGTCTTGGCGCGCTGTCCCCGCATAACCACATAGATACCCAGTTTTTTACAGGTGGCTTTACCGAAGGGAAGGCGCATAAAAACTTCAGCTGCAGCAGCGCGGTCGACATAGGGCCAAATGAAGGCCGTAAAGGCGATCAAATCCGCAATCGAGGTTTCGTTATAAACAAAGATGTAGCCACCGTCTGTGGGTGGTGGGTCGCCCCGCAATACCACCTTAAAACGGCAGCGTCTCAACAGGCGTTCAGAGCGTCGTTGAAACAGCGCCTGCGCATGCTTTTCATCCTTTGCTGTCAACATCAGATGCAGATTCTGAAACGGTGATGCAATGATCCAACCCAATATGGCACTGGTGCCACGCAACCATTCAATAAAGGCTTTCATGCATTTTCCCTGTAGGTTTTCTTATTGTTGTTTTGTCTTTAAGGGCATCAGATTACGTTAATTGCGGCCTAAAAAAAATAAATACATCACAGGCGCGACATATAGTTTTTCTGACTAAGGACAGCTGGGCTTAGGGGGGTGTTTTAGGATGACCAACAAGGCAAGAAGGTGGCAATATCCAATGCTGCTTCACTTCTACATTCTTATACTTTGGTCTTTGTGGGGTTAAAAGGGCTTTACCCACAAATAAACTGTGGATACATTAACTGGGATTTATTAGCACGGATTGCTGAAAAATCACAATCAGAACAAAGCGGATGTCGGCATTAACGTCACATCCGTTATTGGGCAAATGGAATTTGCAAACCAACCACACAAAAGGAATTGACGATGAACACACTTCCCACTTAGTCGTACCTCTTAAAAATTCTTTAGCCTTTTTCACTAAAAAAATTTTAGGAGTTCACGATGTCATTAAAACGTAAAACCCAAAATGGTCAGGGTATGACCGAGTATCTCATTATCGTTGCCTTGATTGCTGTCTCCGCCATTGGCGTATATGGACTCATGGGTTCAACCATTCGGAATCAAGTTGCGAGCATGACCGCTGAACTGGGCGGCACCAGCGGAAAATCGGCAACCGCCAGCGCCAAAGCATCAGCCATTGATGCCCTAGGCGCTGCTGCTGACAACGACCGGGTAACGCTTAGCACCTTTAATAATGCCGGAAATTCCGCGATTTCAAAGTAATCCGAGCAGAAAACGGCGGTTCTAAACCGCCTTTATTCTGAGCACAGGGATGGTGCGTCATGCGTGAATCTATTTGGGCAAAATCTTGCCCAATGAACGGGCAATCATTGTCTGAATTTCTCATCGTGTTAACGCTGATCGTACCGCTATTGCTGGCACTTCCAGCCGTTGCAAAATTATTCGAGATTAAAAACAAGGTGACGCAAATGGGCAGACTGGCCACATGGCATCCAGGCAACACAGATACCCAAGCGTTCAATTCTGGCGCTGACCTCAACACAGATGACCTCGCTTCTCTCGCCCTAAGCAGCTCCGACTTTGATCATACGCAAGCGCCAAAAAACAAAAAACTAGCCATTGATGATTGGGATCAGATGCTGTTAGACGGCCATAGGAACGGTGCCTCTGTTCCACTGATAACCTCAATTTCGACCAACAGCACCGCATCAGAAACCGCACAATCCAAGTGGCTAACCCCTATGTCCAGCGCAATAAAGTTGTTGGGGATTACGGGCTTTTCATTAAGGCCAGATGGAATGGTGCAACACAATGTATCGATCCTTGCTGCCATACCAGACAGGTTGGTGCGTTGGCTGTCCCTTGAATCGTCAGAAATAACCTTCCCCTATCAGATGTCTATCTACAGCGACAGTTGGCGCACCCCGCTGGCATCTGACCAAAGATCACTGACTGCATCTTTAACACCGGCATCCCTATTACCAACAGACACCGTTCAATCTGTTTTGACATACAGCACCGGGTTTATGCCCTGGTCCTCTGCATGGAAAAAGCTCGATCTGGGACACATAGATACCGCTGTCGTACCCAAGGCATCTGTTATCGGGGTGAAGCCATGACTGGACTAAACATCACCCTCATTGCATTGATAACCGCACTCTGGATCGGAACTTCTCAGGGTTCCCAGGTTTCGCAACCCTTTCAAAACACCCAGTTTCCGTCTTGGTTAGGGGTACAGCTGGTAGGACAGCATCTTGAGATCAATGGCATTCCAACAGCTGTTTATGCCTACACATCCACCGCCTCCCATGACATGACTCAAACCTATTTCATGCGGCTGTTACAGCAATGGACTGTACAAGAATCAGAGCAAACAGAGGCACCTGAGGTTGTTTTTGCCGAGACGCCAGACATCCATACCCTGTCACAATTTAAAGCACCCTATTTCATCACCGTTCAACATGCTACGTCGGAAAAGTCGGCGGTAGGGCACATCAGTGTTGCCAATATGGCAGACATAAACACCGGCTGGCAGCAGCCCAATGCAGGTTTCAGATTACCA
>CAWUUZ010000204.1:0-2701 GCA_963925745.1 uncultured Pseudomonadales bacterium | reverse complement strand
GCATCACCACTCATACCAAAGCCTGTGAGTTCGGCATAAATGTTAGCGCCACGCTGCTTAGCGTGTTCATATTCTTCAAGCACCAAAATACCAGCGCCGTCAGACAGTACAAAACCATCACGGTCTCTGTCCCATGGACGGCTTGCGCCCTGCGGGTCATCGTTGCGCTGAGACAGTGCTCTGGCAGCAGAAAATCCGCTCATACCCAAGGGTGTAGAGGCATTTTCAGAACCACCAGCAATCATCACCTCGGCATCACCATAGGCAATGGTACGTGCTGCATAGCCGATATTGTGTGAACCCGTGGTGCAGGCAGTGGTAATGGCGAAATTGGGACCTTTCATGCCATAACGAATAGAGAGGTTGCCTGCAATCATATTGATAATGGCAGACGGGATGAAAAAGGGAGATATGCGTTTTGGCCCCTTTTCATTCAAAATATTGTGGCTGTGTTCGATACCAGCCAGACCGCCAATGCCCGAGCCAATTGCGATGCCGATACGGTCCGCATTTTCCTCAGTCACTTCCAAGCCAGAATCTTCTATAGCCTGAATGCTGGCTGCAATACCATACTGAATAAAGACGTCCATCTTCTTTACGTCTTTACGGTCAATATAGGTGGTAGCGTCAAAGTCTTTTATGACACCACAAAAATGGGTACCAAAATCCGCTGAATCAAAGTGTTCAATATTGCTGATACCACTGCGGCCCGCCAATATGCCGTCCCAGGTATCCTTCACATTATTACCTAGGGGCGTCAACATCCCCATACCGGTTACGACAACACGTCTGCGACTCATAGTGCACTCCAAGATTCAGAAAAAATAAAAGCCGTATTGCACGAAGGCGAATACAGCTTTTAGATAATAACAAATAACAGAATAACGATTACTGGTTTGCTAGTACGTAATTGATCGCGTCCTGAACCGTAGATAGCTTTTCAGCTTCTTCATCAGGAATTTCAGTTTCGAATTCTTCTTCTAATGCCATGACAAGTTCAACGGTATCCAGAGAGTCCGCGCCCAAATCGTCTACAAAAGAAGCCTGTGCAGTTACGTCTTCTTCTTTGGCACCAAGCTGTTCACATACAATCTTCTTTACGCGTTCTTCAATCGAGCTCATGTTTACACTCCGAGATGTTAAGCACTGTTGCTAAAAAATAGTGTGCTAGTTTATTAAAAAATTCTGCAATTTAGCAAGTGCTGATTGCAAGCATATTAGGACACGTACAATACGGGGGATTATCCCATATACATGCCACCATTAACATGGATAGTTTCACCAGTGATATAAGCCGCACCATCGCTGGCCAAAAATACCACTGTTTCTGCAATTTCTGCTGCTTCACCTAGACGTCCAGCTGGAACCTGTTGAAGCAAAGCGTCACGCTGTTTCTCTGGCAAATCATGGGTCATGTCAGTCTGGATAAACCCCGGTGCTACGGCATTCACTGTAATACCACGTGATCCAATTTCTTTTGCCAATGACCGACCAAAACCTTCAATACCCGCCTTTGACGCAGCATAATTCGCCTCCACCGTTGCCCATGGTGCCAACAACCGAGCTGATATTGATGATACGGCCCCAACGGGCTTTGGTCATACCCTTAATTACCGCTTTTGTGGTACGAAAGATACTAGACAAATTGGTATTGATGACCTGATCCCATTCATCAGCCTTCATTCTCAGCATCAAATTGTCTTTGGTGATGCCTGCATTGTTTACCAAGATGGCTACGTCACCGAACGTTTCTTTAATATGGGCAACGACCGCATCAACTTCTTCGGTAACCGCAACATCCAAACACAGTCCTGCTCCGACCGCGCCACTTTCTTTCAAATAGGCTGCAATTGACTCAGCACCCTTATCAGAGGTTGCTGTTCCCACAACGATGGCACCCTGAGACGCAAATTTTAAAGCAATCGCCTTACCGATACCGCGACTGGCACCCGTCACTAATACAACTTTACCGTCCATACTCATGCTTCTGCTCCCCATGTCAATTCTGCTGCAAATTGGACTTCGTCACCCAAAGCACCAACGGATAAGGTCTTTTCAATACGTCGATTGAGGCCACACAATACCTTACCTGGGCCACACTCTACGGTTCTATCAACACCCTGAGACACCAAAAAGTTGACTGAGCGGGTCCACAAGACAGGACGATACAACTGCGCTACCAAATTCTGTTTGAGCGCTTCAGGGTTAGACTCTAGGCTTGCGGTCACATTCTGCACCACAGGGATACTGGGTACATTCATGGTGATTGACGCCAAACTGTCAGCCAGTTGCAATGCAGCGGGACGCATCAATGCACAATGGGACGGCACACTGACCGGCAATGGCAACGCACGCTTTGCACCCTTGTCTTTTGCCAATACCATGGCGCGTTCGACCGCAGCAAGGTTACCCGCAATAACGATTTGACCAGGGGAGTTAAAATTGACGGCTTCTACTACCTGACCTTGGGCAGCTTCAACACAGGCCGCAATAACCAAGTCATCCTCTAAACCGATAATGGCCGCCATACCGCCCTCACCCGCAGGCACAGCGGTTTGCATAAACCTGCCACGCTGCTCTACCAAGCGCACCGCATCATCAAAGGCGAGGCTACCACTGCAGGTCAACGCGGTGTATTCACCCAAACTGTGGCCTGCCAAAAACTGTGGTTGAACACCGCCACGGGCATGCCACAAACGCC
>CAWUUZ010000203.1:0-3979 GCA_963925745.1 uncultured Pseudomonadales bacterium | reverse complement strand
GCTGTTGGCTGACAGTGAATACCGCACCCAATTGGAAATTGACATCGAACCCTTTAAAGGACTCCTGATGGGTTTGTTCTTTATGGCCATTGGTTTGTCGATGAACTTCTCTGTGCTTTTGGATTACTGGTCACCCATCATGGGTGCGGTGTTGGCATTGGTCGGCATCAAGGCTTTGGTGTTGCTGCTGGTAGCGCGGGTGGGCTCCCTCAAGCGAACAGACGCTGTGCAGTTGGCGATTTTACTTTCTCAAGGCGGTGAATTTGCCTTTGTTTTGTTTAGCTTGGCGAGCCAACAACAGATTTTTTCTCCTGAAATTGAAGGCAGCTTGGTGTTGATTGTTGCCCTGTCGATGCTCAGCACACCTTTATTGATGGTGCTTTATGAGCGCATCCTTGTGCCTTTCTGGTTTAAAGCGGTGGTGCCAGAGGCAGATGACATTGTCGACGATGCCCCGAGCGCCATTATCTGTGGCTTTGGACGCATGGGTCAGATTGTCGGTCGGGTGTTGGTGGGCAGCAAGTACCAGATTACGGTTTTGGAACATGACCCCAACCAGATTGATATGTTGCGACGCTTTGGCTTTAAGGCCTATTTTGGCGACGCTGCCCGATTAACGTCCTTGGAAGCTGCCGGCGCCAAAGACGCCAAGGTGGTGGTGCTGGTGATGGATGACGCAGACAGTGTGACCCATACCGCTGAATTGATTTTAAAACATTTTCCCAGTACCCGGATTGTCGCGCGCGCCCGTAACCGACCCCATGAGTCTGCGCTCAGACGTTTGGGTGTGCATGAGGTGATGCGAGAAACCTTTTTGTCCTCTGTGGCGATGGCTGAACAGACCCTGCGGCAGATGGGCATGAACGCGCAAAAGGCCCATAAAATGACACAGGTGTTTGCAAAGCACGACCAGCAGCTTTTGGAAGACCAGGTCTTAGAAGTCGAGGAAGAACAACAGCTGACCAGCGCACAGCAGGGTCGAGACACCCTAGCGCACCTGCTTGAGGCGGAACTTTCTGCACTCGAACAGGCCGATACAGAGGGCCTGAATCCCTAAGTTGACAAAAAAACACAAGATAAAACCGATTGTTGCTTTTTTCGTCAGCATAAGTGGGTATAATCCGCGCCCTCATTCATTGTAGGGCTACACCAGTGATCGAAAATCTGCGTAATATTGCCATCATCGCGCACGTTGACCATGGCAAAACAACCTTGGTAGACAAGTTGCTCCAGCAATCAGGCACCTTAGGTCGTAAGGACCAGGGCTCTGAACGTATCATGGACAGCAACGACCAAGAAAAAGAACGCGGGATTACGATCCTGGCCAAAAACACGGCCATTCGTTGGAATGACTACCGTATCAACATTGTAGACACACCGGGACACGCTGACTTTGGCGGCGAAGTGGAACGTGTATTGTCGATGGTTGACTCTGTATTGTTGTTGGTAGATGCCGTTGACGGCCCTATGCCACAGACCCGTTTTGTGACACAAAAAGCCTTCGCAAATGGCTTGAAGCCCATTGTTGTTATCAACAAGATCGACCGCCCTGGTGCGCGTCCTGATTGGGTTGTTAACGAAGTATTCGACCTATTTGATAAGCTGGGCGCAACTGACGAGCAGCTAGATTTCCCTATCGTTTATGCTTCTGCTATTAACGGTATTGCTGGTGATGACCCAGAGAACATGGCTGACGATATGACGCCATTGTTGAACACCATCATTAAGTATGTGTCTGCACCTGATGTTGACCCTGAAGGTCCTTTCCAAATGCAGATCTCTGCACTGGATTACAACAGCTATGTGGGTGTTATCGGTATCGGTAAAGTCACACGTGGCCGCATCAAGACCAACACACCGGTTAAGATTCTGGACATGAAAGAAAAGGCACGTAATGGTCGAATTCTGCAGGTTATGGGCTATCACGGTCTAGACCGCATAGAAGTCGAACAGGCCGAAGCCGGTGACATTATTTGTATCACAGGTATTGAAACCCTGAACATTTCAGACACGATCTGCGATCCAGATTGTCTTGAAATGCTACCACCCCTGACCGTTGACGAGCCGACTGTGAGCATGACTTTCCAAGTCAACAACTCTCCATTCGCCGGTAAAGAAGGTAAATTCATTACGACCCGTAACATCCGTGAACGCCTAGACCGTGAGTTGATTCACAACGTGGCATTGCGTGTTGAAAGTGGCGAGTCTCCTGACAAGTTCATCGTAGCTGGTCGTGGCGAATTGCACCTGTCTGTTTTGATTGAAACCATGCGCCGAGAAGGCTATGAGTTGGCTATCTCTCGTCCACAGGTTGTTACCCGCGAAGTTGACGGCGTTATGCAAGAGCCTTATGAAGAGGTTGTTGTAGACGTTGAAGACCAGCACCAGGGTACGGTCATGGAACAGCTAGGCATGCGTGCCGCACAGCTGAAAAACATGATCCCCGACGGTCGCGGTAGAACACGTCTTGAATTCATTATGCCTGCACGTGGTTTGATTGGTTTCCGTAACCAGTTCCTTACCATGACCTCAGGCAGTGGTATTTTGACCAACGTTTTTGATCACTACGGTCCCTTGACCTCGGTTGATCCTGTTGGCCGTAAGAACGGTGCCTTGATCACCATGGCTGCTGGTAAAGTGTTGGGCTACTCGCTCTTCACCATCCAAGAACGTGGTCGCCTATTTATAGGTCCTAACGTTGAGGTCTATGAAGGTCAGGTCATTGGTATTCACAGCCGTGATTCCGATCTGTCAGTTAACCCGACTAAGGGTAAGAACCTGACCAACGTTCGAGCTTCAGGTACCGATGAAAACATCGTTTTGACATCGCCTATCCACATGAGCTTAGAGCAGTCTCTCGAATTCATTGAAGACGATGAATTGGTAGAAGTAACGCCTAAGAGCATTCGTATACGCAAGAAGCATTTGACTGAGAACGAGCGTAAGCGCGCAAGCCGTGGTCCAAAGACCTAAGCACTCAGCAGAATGCAAAAAGCCGCTAGCCTAACCGCTACCGGCTTTTTTTTTGCCTTTTAGAATGGGGTTATGTTCACCTGAATCGGCGCTAGTCGTAGTGTGCGTACTTACTGATACCCAACTGTGACAGGGAAATGTCTTGAGATTCGAGCCCAAATTCAATGGTGGCTCGGATGACTCGGGGATCGTCCAACTTCATAATGTCTTCTAGCAGCTCTATCGACCAGCTATGGGAAATCTGCCGTAGCACCGACTTTACCTTGAGCAGGCTAGAGGAACTCATCGACAGACTGCGATACCCCATGGCCGATAGAATAATGGCGCCTATAGGGTCACCTGCGATTTCACCACAGATACTCAGTTCGGTATTGGCTGCCTTGGCTTCATCCACAATGATTTTTAAGGCACGTAAAACCGACGGATGAAAGCTGTCATACAGGTCTGACACACGCGGATTGGTTCGGTCGACAGCTAACAGATACTGGGTCAGGTCGTTACTACCCACCGACAGAAAATCGACATGCTTGGCAAAGGATGCAATCTGATAAACGTTTGCAGGAATCTCCACCATCATGCCCACCTGAGGCGGAACGATTTGGATATTGTCTTCTTGAAGCTCATGAATGGCCCGGTACAACAGGTGTTGCGCCTCGTCTAGCTCGCTCAAACTGGTAACCATTGGAAACAGTATTTTGAGGTTGTTTAGCCCTTCGCTGGCGCGCAACATGGCCCGCAGCTGCACCATAAATATCTCTGGGTGATCCAGCGTTACCCGAATACCGCGCCAGCCCAAAAAGGGGTTTTCTTCGCTGATTGGGAAGTAACTCAAGGCCTTGTCGCCGCCCACATCCAGGGTTCGCATCACCACGGGACGCGGATAAAACATCTTGAGCTGTTGGCGGTAGATTTCGGTTTGTTCAAATTCTGACGGAAAACGGTCACGCATCATAAAGGGGATCTCGGAGCGATACAGACCCACACCCTCGGCGCCACGGTCTAGTGC
>CAWUUZ010000202.1:0-5572 GCA_963925745.1 uncultured Pseudomonadales bacterium | reverse complement strand
CAGCCCTGCTCAGTTACCGACTTGCCTAGGTTTGCTGCGGGTTGGTGCAGTGTTCAGGACGAAGCCGCGCAGCAAGCGGCACGATTGCTGGACGCTTCACCCACACACAGAGTTCTGGATGCCTGTTGCGCACCCGGGGGCAAAACCTGTCATATAGCAGAACTGGGTGCACAGCAACTGTGGGCGGTTGATGTGAGCCGCGAGCGGCTACGTCGCGTGACAGAAAACCTAGACCGTCTTGGACTGGAGGCGCATCTGTTAGCCGCTGATTTGAGTGACACAGACTGGTGGGATGGCACACCCTTTGACCGCATTCTTCTGGACGCACCCTGTTCAGCCACGGGGGTCATCAGACGCCATCCCGACATTAAATTGTTACGGCGTTCTACCGACATTCCACCCTTGGTAGCGCTACAGCGGCAAATATTGCAACAACTCTGGTCAATGCTGGCGCCTAATGGCATTCTAGTTTATGCCACCTGCTCGATATTTAACGCAGAGAATCAGGGCAACATTGACTGGTTTTTGAATGAAACACCGGATGCCGAGGTCATGCCCCTAGGGTCACATCTCGACGCAACAGGAGGCCAGCTCTTTCCCACAGCCATGGGAAACGATGGTTTCTTCTACGCCAAACTGAAAAAGGTTGGGTAGTCTGACATGAAAATTATTATTTTGGGTGCAGGGCAAGTAGGCAGTACCTTGGCCGAAAACCTCGCTGGTGAATATAACGACATCACCGTTGTCGACACCAAGATTAAAAAGCTGCGAGACCTCAGCGACCGACTCGACATTCAGATTGTCGAGGGTATGGCGTCACATCCCGACATCTTGATTCAAGCCGGTCTCGACGATGCAGACATGCTGGTTGCGGTCACCAACAGCGACGAAGTCAACATGGTTGCTTGCCAACTGGCCTGGTCTCTCTTTCGCACACCCCGAAAAATTGCCCGCATTCGCTCCAATGCCTACCTAGAACGCCAAGCTGATATTTTCCACAATGATGGCGTCCCCATCGACGTGCTCATTAGCCCTGAGCAGGTGGTATGCGACTATATCCGTCGTCTGGTGGAAACACCTGGCGCGCTTCAGGTGCTCGACTTTGCCGACGGATTGGTCAATCTGGTCGGTATGAAAGCCGTAACGGGGGGCCCCCTTGTCGGTCAAGAATTGCGATACCTGCGCCAGCACATACCCGATGTCGACACCCGGGTTGCTGCTATTTTTAGAAAGGACCGCTCAATCTTCCCAGTCGCCTCGACCGTGGTAGAAGCCAATGACGAGGTCTTCTTTATTGCGGCGAGAAACGACATTCGCACGGTTATGAGCGAGCTGCGCCGACATGAAAAACCCTACAAGCGCATCACCATCGCTGGTGGCGGAAACATTGGCTATAGGCTCGCCCAGTCTTTGGAAAAGAACTTCTTTGTCAAAATCATTGACCGTGGCCCAGAACGCACCCAGTGGTTGTCTGAACACCTCAATGCAACCGTCTTGCTGGGCAATGTGGCCAACCAAGAATTGTTGATCGCAGAAAACATCGAAGAAACCGATGTCTTTATTGCGGTGACCAACGACGACGAAGCCAACATCATGGCCAGTATGCTTGCCAAGCGTTTGGGCGCACGTAAAGTCATGACCCTGATTAACAACTCGGCCTATGTCGATCTGGTTCAGGGTGGCGACATCGACGTGGCGATTTCACCCTCACAGGCGACCATTGGAAGCCTGCTTACCCATGTCCGACGCGCCGACATTGTCAGCGTACACAAATTACGACGTGGTGCGGCAGAGGCCATTGAAGCCATTGCGCACGGCGACAAAAACAGTTCTCGCGTCGTAGGACGCTGTATTGAAGACCTTGATTTGCCTGAAGGCTGTACCATTGGCGCCATTGTCAGAGGGGATAAGGTGTTGATTGCACACGATGATGTCATGATTGAATCTGAGGACCATGTCATCATGTTCCTCACAGACCGACGACTCATACCCGATGTCGAACGCCTTTTCCAAGTGGGCTTTACCTTCTTTTAAGCAACTGAGAGCACCGCATGCAGTTTAAGACCATATTAAGAATATCCAGTATTCTTTTGATGCTATTCAGTGCAACGATGCTGCCCTCTGCGCTTGTCAGCTTGATCTACCGTGACGGCGCCTACATGACCTTTATTGTGTCGTTCTTGGTGCTCTTGGCCATTGGTTTTCTGCTCTGGTTACCGGTATACCGCTACCGTGGCGAGTTGCGCACCCGAGACGGTTTTGTCATTACCATTCTGTTTTGGATCGTCCTAGGGCTGGCTGGATCCTTCCCCTTCTATTTGGCCGAAGCCACCAACCTGTCCTTTACCGATGCTTTTTTTGAATCCTTTTCGGGCCTAACCACCACGGGTGCTACGGTGATTACCGGCCTGGATGACCTACCAAAATCGATACTATTCTACCGCCAACAGCTTCAATGGCTCGGTGGCATGGGTATCATTGTGTTGGCTGTGGCGATCCTACCCATGCTGGGTATCGGTGGTATGCAGCTGTATCGCGCTGAAACGCCCGGTCCCGTTAAGGACACCAAACTCAAACCCCGTATTACCGAAACGGCCAAGGCCCTGTGGTACATCTACCTAACCCTTACCAGTGTCTGCGCCTTTTCGTATTGGGTCGTTGGTATGGATTGGTTTGATGCCATCACCCATGCCTTTAGCACGGTCGCCATTGGCGGATTTTCAACCCATGATGCCAGCATTGGTTATTTTGACAGCCCAGCCATTGAAGCGGTTGCCATGGTGTTCATGCTGTTGTCAGCAGCCAACTTTGGTCTGCATTTCTTGACCTGGCAAAACCGTTCAATCAAGCATTATTTTCAAGACCCCGAGTACCAGTATTTTTTATTGATTTTTGCTGCCGTCGTTGCGCTCTGTGTCGGAATGCTGTGGGTAACGACCACCTACGATGGCTTGGGAAGTCTGAGGTATGGTCTGTTTGAAACCGTATCCATTTTGACGACTACCGGCTATGGCGCTGCCGACTTCTCCCTCTGGCCACTCTATGTGCCATTCCTGTTAATGCTGTCGTCTTACATCGGTGGTTGCGCAGGTTCTACTGCTGGTGGCATCAAGGTCATTCGGTTTGCACTTCTGTTTAAGCAGGGTGTGCGTGAAATCAAACGTCTGATTCACCCTCAGGGCGTGTTCCCGATCAAAATTGGTAACAAGGCTGTTAGTGACAATATCATCCAGTCCGTTTGGGGCTTCTTTGCCGTTTACGTCATGATGTTTAGCATCCTGATGATCATCCTGTTGGCCAGCGGTGTCGATTTCTTAACCACCTGGTCGGCCGTTGGCGCCAGCTTGAATAACCTGGGCCCGGGTCTTGGCTCTGTTGCCCAACATTATGGCGACATCAATGACACAGCAAAATGGACACTGGCCTTTGCCATGTTGTTGGGCCGTTTGGAAATATTCTCACTGCTGGTGTTGCTAACGCCCATGTTCTGGCGGCACTGATACCGGGGGCCTGCTGTTGACCATCAAGGCCAACGGGAATGCCTGTTACGATATACCGAGCGGTGTCGCCCGATCCCGCAAAAAGCCTTAAAGGGTAGGGCAAACCTGCCTTTTTTCAGGTATGCTGTCGGGCTTTTGAATGTTCTTTGTACACCCTATAATGTTAAAAACTGATGTGACCGTCTTAGCATCATGGTGGTTCTTCACTGTGATGACTGTGTACGCCCAAGACGCCACCACCCATCCGTCATGACTTAGTACAGGTACCGACCGTGAAAACAGATGCGCTAACCTTTCAAGGCCTCATTCTGACGCTGCAAAAATATTGGGCAGATCAGGGCTGTGTCATCTTGCAACCCTTGGATATGGAAGTGGGGGCAGGCACATCTCACCCCGCAACGTTTTTGCGCGCTATCGGTCCAGAAACCTGGAACTGTGCCTATGTACAGCCTAGCCGCAGACCCACTGACGGTCGTTATGGCGAAAACCCCAACCGACTACAGCACTATTATCAGTATCAGGTCATTTTAAAGCCCAGCCCGAGCAATATTCAGGAACTCTATCTGAATAGCCTGCGTGAAATAGGGGTTGATCCTCTGGTGCATGATATTCGCTTTGTTGAAGACAACTGGGAAAACCCTACCCTGGGTGCCTGGGGATTGGGTTGGGAAGTATGGCTCAATGGTATGGAAGTCACACAGTTCACCTATTTTCAACAGGTCGGCGGTATCGAGTGCTATCCGGTAGCAGGCGAGATCACCTACGGTCTTGAGCGACTGGCCATGTATATTCAGGACGTCGATTCGGTATACGACCTGGTCTGGACGATTGGACCTGATGGCACAGAGGTCAGCTATGGCGATGTGTTTCACCAAAATGAAGTTGAGCAATCAACCTACAATTTCCAGCATGCCGACACCGATGCGCTGTTTCTCCAGTTTGATGCCTGTGAAAAAAATGCCGCACGCATGATTGCTGAGAAACTGCCATTGCCTGCCTATGAATTGATTTTGAAAGCCGGTCACACCTTTAACCTTTTGGACGCACGAAAGGCGATCTCTGTGACCGAACGACAGCGTTACATCCTCCGCATTCGCACCCTGTCCCGTGATGTCGCCCAGGTCTATTTTAACGCACGCGCTGACATGGGTTTCCCCTTGGCGCCTGCTGCCTTGCGAGATGAAGTGTTGGCCCAGATTGCACAGGAGGCTGCACGATGAGCAACTTTGATTTTCTGGTCGAGATCGGTACCGAAGAGTTACCGCCAAAAACGCTCAAGTCGCTGTCCGATGCGTTCGAATCACAGTGTGTTAGCCAGCTACAGGCCAGCAACATTGGCTTTGAATCCGTCACTGCCTATGCCGCACCCAGACGCCTCGCGCTGTGGGTAAAGGGTCTGGAAGCAGCACAACCTGATGAAGCCTTTGAACGCAAAGGCCCTGCAGCCAAAGCCGCTTACGATGCCGAAGGTAATCCGAGCAGAGCTGCTATGGGTTTTGCCACCAGTTGTGGCGTTACCTTTGCTGATCTAGAAACCATTGATACGCCCAAGGGTGAATGGCTGGTTTACCGTGGTGTCAAACAGGGTTCTGATACAGTCACACTCTTGCCTGACCTCATTAAGACCAGCTTGGACAACCTGCCCATCGCCAAGCGTATGCGGTGGAGCGCCAACCGTTTTGAATTTGTCCGTCCAATACAGTGGCTGGTCATGTTGGCAGACGACAAGGTCATTCCCTGTGAGATTATGGGCATCACCTCGGGTAACCAGACCCGTGGCCACCGATTCCACAGTACGGGAACCCTCACGGTATCTCGTCCTGCAGACTATGAGCGCATTTTGCTCGAACAGGGCCATGTGATCGCTAGCTTTGGTGCCCGTCGCGACAAGATCCAGCAGTCGGCCATTCAGGTCGCTGCCGAAAAGGGTCTTAATGTTGTCATTCCCGAAGCACTGCTCGATGAGGTTACCGGTCTAAACGAATGGCCTGTGGCACTCTTGGCACAGTTTGAGAAACGCTTCCTGTCTGTGCCTTCAGAAGCCCTGATTTCGTCAATGGAAGACCACCAGA
>CAWUUZ010000201.1:0-7109 GCA_963925745.1 uncultured Pseudomonadales bacterium | reverse complement strand
TTGGTAAAGGAACTGGCATTGCAGTCAGGCTGATGGCATAAAAAAAGGAAGCTGAGGCTTCCTTTTTTATCTATCGATGTAACTACCTACCCAGAAATAATCTCTGACTAATCTGCGTCGATATCAACCATCAGGTCGTCTGACAGGTCTTCCAACGCGGCAATCACCTCGTCGACAGTCACATGCTCAGGAATGACGGTGAGAAATGAGGCATGGAACATCGGGCCTGAAGACATGGCTGCGGTGCTGCAGTCGGTTTGAAGGTCTTCCAAGTTAATCTGTAATGCTGCCAAACAGTCCGCCACTTCCTTCACAATACCGGGTCGGTCGTTTGCAGTGATCTGCACCGCCACATAGGTACGCGTCGGCGCTTCTAATTCTTGGCCTTGATCAACCGTGACACGAATGCCCTCTGCTTTTAGGCTATCCATGGCGGCTATCAGGGCTTCGATGGACGCGGTTTCACAGGTTATGCGCGCAATGCCGGCAAATTTTCCTGCCATTTGCGTCATTCTGCTCTCCATCCAGTTTCCACCGTTGGCATGGACGATCGCAGCAACCTGTTTCACGATGCCCGGTCGGTCGTCAGCCAACAGAGATAAGATAAGTTCGTTCATGGATCAATCCTCGTAGGTTGAGATGTCAGGGCATGAACAGATCAGATTTCTATCGCCATAGACATCATCAATGCGGTTTACAAAGGGCCAGAATTTAAACTGCTTGGTGTGGGTCGTCGGGAAACAAGCCACTTCACGGCTATAGGGGTGATCCCATCCTTCTGCAAACAAATCATCCTGGGTGTGCGGTGCATTGACCAAGGGGTTGTTGTCCAGTGGCCAAACGCCACTTTCTACCTGCATGATTTCTTGCTTGATGCTGGCCATTGCATTGGCAAAACGGTCGAGCTCTTCTTTCGATTCACTTTCCGTCGGCTCAATCATAAAGGTGCCAGCCACAGGAAAACTCATGGTCGGGGCATGAAAACCGTAATCCATTAAACGCTTGGCAATATCGACTTCTGAAATGCCTGAAGTCGCTTTTAATGGGCGCAGGTCAACGATGCACTCGTGTGCTACCAAATCGCGGTTGCCCTTATACAGAATCGGGTAATGTTCGGCCAAACGCTTGGTCAAATAGTTGGCATTCAATAGGGCCATCTGTGTCGATTCTTTCAAGCCATCGTGTCCCAGCATACGGATATACATCCAGCTGATCGGCAGGATGCCTGCACTGCCATAGGGCGCAGCAGAAACAGCGCCGTTTTCAATGGGCAATCCATTAACGGGCTTTACAATGTGGCTCGCAAGGAACGGCGCCAAATGGCTTTTAACACCAATGGGGCCCATGCCTGGTCCACCGCCACCATGAGGAATGGCAAAGGATTTGTGGAGGTTCATGTGTGACACGTCGGCACCGATATCAGCGGGTCTTGTGATACCGATTTGGGCATTGAGGTTGGCGCCATCCATATAGACCTGACCACCGTTTTGGTGAATCAGTTCACAGAGTTCCATTACACCATCTTCATAGATGCCGTGTGTCGATGGATAGGTCATCATCAAACAGCTCAGTTGGTCAGCTAGCTGGGTGGCTTTCTGTTCCATATCGGCATAGTCAACGTTGCCTTTCTCGTCACATTTTACCACCACCACTTTCAGACCTGCCATTTGCGCAGACGCTGGGTTTGTACCATGTGCAGAGCTCGGAATCAGGCAGATATTGCGGTGGCCTTCACCGATAGACTCTTGGTATTTTCGAATGGCAATCAGACCAGCGTATTCGCCCTGGGCACCCGAGTTGGGCTGAATGCTAATGGCGTCAAAACCGGTGATTTCGCGCAGCATGCTTTCAAGCATGGTCAATAATTCTTGGTAGCCTTCGGTCTGCGCATCTGGCGCAAAGGGGTGCATGTTGGCAAAGTGATTCCAGGTAATCGGAATCATTTCAGCAGCAGCATTGAGCTTCATGGTGCAGCTACCCAGGCTAATCATCGCCTGATTCAAAGCCAGATCGCGGCCTTCTAGCATACGCAAATAACGCATCATGTCGGTTTCAGAGTGGTACCTGTGAAACACAGGGTGTGTCATAAAGGATTCAGTTCGTACCACGGATGCCGGAATGCTGGTGTCGCCTTCAGTGGTGATGTCGGCATCCAAAGCAAAGATGTCTGCGGCGCTGGTTTTGCCTGTTATGACGTATACCAGATCAACGATATCCTCAGGGGTGGTCGTCTCGCTGATGCTGACAGAAACCGACTTGTCAGCGGCTGCGGACCAGAGGTTAAGCTCTTTTTCAACGGATCGTGCTGTGATGGCGGCTAAGTCATCGCCAACGGACAGTGTTAGCGTATCAAACCAGCTGTCATTCACTAGGGTCGTACCCGCATCTGCAAGCAGTTTGGCGAGTATCGAAGTCAGGCGGTGTGTGCGTGAGGCGATATTGGTCAAACCGACGGGGCCATGATAGATGGCATAAAAGACCGCCATGTTGGCGAGCAATACCTGTGCGGTACAGATGTTGGAGTTCGCTTTCTCGCGACGAATGTGTTGCTCGCGGGTTTGTAATGCCATACGCAATGCTTGCTTGCCCTTTGCGTCGATAGAGACACCGATGATACGACCCGGTATCGAACGCTTGTGCTGTTCCTTGGTTGCAAAAAACGCTGCATGAGGACCACCAAAGGCCATCGGAACCCCAAAACGTTGGCTGCTACCCAATACGATATCGGCACCCATTGCACCCGGCGACTTCAACAGGGTAAGGGCCAGAATATCAGCTGCCACGGCAGCAATGGCGTCTTGGCTGTGCAGGTGGCTGATCAGATCGGTAAAATCGGTAACCTGTCCGTTTTTACCAGGATATTGAAACAGGGCGCCAAACACCACATGGTCAACAACCGATGCTGCAGGGCCGACAATGATGTCAAAATCAAAATAACGCGCACGGGTTTTAACCACTTCGATTGTTTGGGGCAGGGTGTTTTCATCGATAAAAAACAGGTTGCTCTTGTTCTTTCTGACACAGCGCTTTGCCATAGCCATGGCTTCAGCCGCTGCGGTCGACTCGTCTAGCAAAGAGGCGTTAGCCATTTCCATGCCGGTTAGGTCGATAATCATTTGCTGATAATTCAGCAAGGCTTCCAAACGGCCCTGGGCGATTTCTGGCTGGTAGGGCGTATAGGCGGTGTACCAACCTGGATTCTCGAGAACATTGCGCAGGATAACATTGGGCGTGTGGGTTTCGTGATAACCCATGCCGATAAAGCTGCGGTATACCTTGTTTTTAGACGCGATGCTGTCCAACTCAGCCAAGGTTTCGGCTTCAGACTTTGCCTGTGGCAAATCCAGATTGCCAGCAAGGCGAATTTGCTTTGGCACAATTTGTTGGGTGAGATCTTCTAGAGAGCTAGCACCGACAGCGGTCAACATCTGTTGAACGGTTTCTGCATTAGAACCGATGTGTCTGCGCGTAAAGTGCGCATCTTCAATAAGTGATAACAGAGATTTTGTAGATTGCGTCATGGCTAAGCCCAAAAGAGTAGGAATGTGGGAGACTAAATATGAGGTCTAATTGCGGTAGTGGCTTGTCGGTACAAACAGCAAATGCCGTTTGTACCGACAATCGATGACCGATGACATCGAGGACAAAAATTACTCGCTACACTGATCCTGGTAAGAGTCAGCATCCATAAAGGATTCTGTTTCTTCTTCTTCAGAGAGCTTTATTTTGAAAAACCAAGCATCTTCATACGGGTCTTCATTGACCAGCTCAGGGCTGTCGATCAAGGCTTCGTTGACTTCAATGATGGTTCCGGTAGCAGGTGCATAGATGTCACTGGCAGCCTTTACAGACTCAACAACAGCAATGGAATCACCGACAGCAACTTCGCTGTCTACTTCTGGCAATTCAACGAAGACAACATCCCCTAACTGCGCCTGTGCGAAATCAGTAATGCCGACCGTCAAAATGTCGCCATCACGACGAACCCATTCATGTGCAGCTGTGTACTGAAGATCATGTGGAATAGTGCTCATAATTCAATCCTGTGTCGGTTGTTTAATTTAATGCCACAATTTTACCATGAACAGGCCTAGGTAAAAGCCCGTTTTAAAATGTTATTCAAAGACTTTCTTGCCGTTGCGAACAAAGGGCAACTTCACGATGCGTGCAGCATGGCGTTTACCGCGCATTTCTACCTCGCATTCTGGACCAAACCCAGCAGGCACACGCGCCATGGCGACAGACATGCCCAATGACGGTGAGAAGGTACCCGATGTGATTTCCCCGATCAGATCGGTGCCAGCAAAATGTACCGTTTGGTGTGAGCGCATGACACCCTTGCCTTCCAAAACCAAACCGACCAAACGGGGGACGTTGCCAGCTGCTTTTTGAGCAGTTAGGGCGTCACGACCGATAAATTGGCGGTCAGCGGGTTCCCATGCAACGGTCCAACCCATGGCACTTTCAAGTGGTGTGACGGTTTCGTCCATGTCATTGCCGTACAGATTCATGCCCGCTTCAAGACGCAGTGTGTCACGCGCGCCAAGACCCGCAGGCGCAACGCCAGCTTTCAGTAGGCTGTCCCAGAGTGCAATGGCTGTCTCTGCTGACAAAATGATCTCTAAGCCGTCTTCGCCGGTATAGCCTGTGCGTGCGATAAACCAATCATCGGCATAGGCGCCATTGAATGGCTTGATGTTATTGATGACAGTCGCTTGGTCTGCTGTTGCAATGCTTGCGGTAATTTTTCGGGCTTCTGGACCCTGAACAGCCAACATGGCCAATTCTGGACGCTCGACAATGGTGACATCAAAGTCTGCTGCTTGCTTGCGCATCCACTGCAGGTCTTTTTCGCGCGTAGAGCAGTTGACGACCAAACGGTAGCCATCAGCCATGCGGTAGCAGATAAGGTCGTCAATGACGCAGCCGTTTTCATTGAGCATGCCGGTATAGAGTGCGCGGCCTAGCGTATCGAGTTTGGCAATGTCATTGGCGAGTAGGAATTGGAGGTAGGCTGTGGTGTCTGAACCGGTTAGATCAACCACGGTCATGTGAGATACATCAAACAGACCAGCGTGGCTGCGAACAGCTTCGTGTTCCTTAACCTGAGAGCCGTAATGAATGGGCATTTCCCATCCGCCAAAGTCGACCATTTTGCCGTTTGCAGCGACATGAGATTGATAAAGCGGCGTACGGCTTAATTCAGTAACCATCCAATATTCCTCTGATGTATGGTGAGTAGCAATGGTCGGGCAGGTTATCGGATATTGTGGGTATTGTGAATCTCTCACAGCACGATAAATTTTTATGCACCGCATTACAATAATTTGAATTTATGCACTTGGACCGGTTGCGTGTCCAAAGGCGCTTGCTTGAAAGCGCATTGCTGTATCTGAAACTGCACCCAGTGTAGCGGAAAAGGTCTTTTGGTGGGCGCGGATGGTCATAGACCCTAATGCAACGAAAGCGTTACAATTGCGGCATAAACAGTCTTTGGGTATAGGCGCTACATGTTAGATAAAAAAGCAGCAATAGGTGTATTCGATTCAGGGGTAGGTGGCTTGTCGGTTGTGCAAGAGCTGCAGGCGCAATTGCCACATGAAGACATCCTCTATTTGGGAGATACGGCACGTGTGCCCTATGGCTCCAAATCAACGGCCTCAGTGCTCAAATATACCCAACAGTGCGCAGACAAATTGGTCTCCCACAATGTTAAGGCGCTGGTGATTGCCTGTAATACTGCCGCTTCAGTTGGCACAGAGGTGCTCAAAGCCTGTTATCCCAATATTCCGGTGATCGGTGTGATCGAACCCGGTGCCACTGCGGCTGTCGCTGAATCCAAAAATGGACACATTGCGGTCATTGCGACCGAGGGTACTGTTGCCGGTGGCAGCTATGTGCGTGCCATTCATGCGGTGAACCCTGATATCCAGGTGCGCGCAAGTGCCTGCTCACTCTTTGTATCCTTGGCTGAAGAGGGTTGGGTAGCGGGCAGTTTGGTTGAAGCCATATTGGCGCGTTATCTCAACCCATTGTTTAGCGATCCAGACCACCATCCCGATACGCTCGTCTTGGGGTGCACCCATTATCCTGTTCTGAAATCGGCCATCGCCAATGTGATCGGGCCTCTGGTCACCATCGTCGATTCAGCCCAAACCACAGCCAACCAGTTAAAGGTTGAATTGGCTGCCTTGGATATGCTCAATGACGATTCCCATACAGGACAGCTACAGTGTTTGGTCACTGATGGGCCAGACAGATTTGCCCGCGTAGCCAAGTTGTTTTTGGGGCATGACCTTGCACCAGAACAGGTGTCTCTGGTGGATATTCTCTAATACCGAGGCGGGTATGTCATAGCTGTCGCACAGAAGCAGCGGGGCAGTCTTGATTTATTTCAGACCCTCAGGCTTCGACAACCTACTTTTCCACAAAACTTCCTGACCGCCGTGTTCACGGGCTAAGTGACGTGCCAATACAAACAAAAAGTCGGAAAGACGGTTCAGATAGGTTGCTGATTCTGGATTAACCGATTCGCCGTCTCCTGCGATCAGCTTCCAGGCATGGCGTTCAGCGCGACGACAGACAGCGCGGGCAACATGGCACTGTGCTGCAGCCAGATTGCCGCTGGGCAAAATAAAGTCTTTTAGGGGTGGCAGATCGGCATTGGTTTGGTCGATAAACTGCTCAATGTCTGCAACAGCCGTTGCTGGCAACAACCGGTGTCCCGGCATGGCCAATTCGCCGCCCAGGTCAAAACAGTCATGTTGAATATGCGTTAATTGCACGCGATAGGGATGGTTAGCCGCCAGGGTTTCAATCAAAACCCCTAGGGTGCTATTGAGTTCATCAATGTCACCAATGGTTTCCATGCGATCGTGGTGCTTTGGCAGCCGTTCACCGGTCGCCATGCCTGTGGTTCCAGCGTCCCCGGTGCGGGTATAAATTTTTGAGAGTCTGTTGCCCATGAAGTTTAACGCCTTTTAGAAAGAGGTAAGGAGATTGAAAAGGTCGAACCTTCACCTGGGATCGAGCTGACTTCCAATGTGCCACTGTGGTGTGACGTAATGATGAAATAGGATACCGACAAACCCAAACCTGTGCCAACGCCA
>CAWUUZ010000200.1:0-2902 GCA_963925745.1 uncultured Pseudomonadales bacterium | reverse complement strand
ACAAGGCAGCGAAAAACGCGATATTCGACTGGTGTTAGGAAGGTGTTTCTGGCAAATCCAAGGCTTTATCTCTCCCAAGATATTCAATTGGCTGAGCAACAGTGGGCGTCAGAAACCAACTCCCCCACATTTGCGCTAATGGGCGCTGATATTACGAGCTGAGAAGTCCGTCATGATTGGGCCAGCAAGGTTTGAAAAAGGGTCTGGTACCGGCCTATAGTGTGATATCAGATCAGGCTAGCGCTGTGAAGGGTTCATTCACAGGGTCGATAGTCTGGTAGGGCTTTTCTGGGTGCTCATACCCGAGATAGTCATTGTCACCAAGGGAGCATGTGATGCCAAAACGCCGTTTATTTCGCGCCTCAGACATACAGTTGGCTGAACGGCAGTGGGCTGACAGTCATGGAAAACCCACCTTCGCTTTAATGGAAGCGGCAGCCAACGCGCTTCAAGAGACTGTGCTATCGCTGTGGCCAGGTAGTCGACAGGTCACCCTGTTTTGTGGTGCGGGGAATAACGGTGGCGATGGCTTTCTGCTTGCTGCGCAATTAAAACAGCTTGGCTACGCAGTGCAGGTTGGCCTGATAGGCACTCCGAAGGTTGGCTCCGATGCCGAACGCGCTTTCCAACAGTTGCAACAGACTGATATCGACATTGTACGAATTTTTGAAAACCAACCATTAAGCATCAGTGATTCTGGGGTCATAATCGACGCCCTGTTAGGCAGTGGATCCAGAGGCTGTCCGCGTGAGCCCTATCGCAGTGTTATTCAGGCCATCAACAGGGCTCAGAAGCCCGTGCTGAGTGTGGATGTTCCCAGCGGTATTGATGTCGATACAGGCGCCATTGCAGATGTTGATGCGGTCATTCAGGCAACCGTTACCCTCACATTTGGGGCATTGAAACCGGGGCTGGTGACGGGATCTGCCAAGCAATTTGTTGGACGCCTGGTACTTGCAAATCTGGGTTTGGGTCCCTTTTTGCCAGCAGTGCAGGCTGTAGGCACCATGATTGATCAACCGCAATGTAACCTCTTGTCACGATCTCAGGGCGCGCATAAGGGCACTATGGGTTCGGTTGTGTTGATGGGTGGCAATGCATCAATGGGCGGTGCAATCGCGCTGGCAGCCGAGTCCTGCGCTCGTATGGGCCCTGGTTATGTACACTGTCTCACCGATGCCAGCAACAGACAGATTTTGCTGTCACGCAATCCGGGTCTGTTGGTGACTGATTATAATGGTCTGGATGTCCAGGTCTGGTTAACCCACAGAAAGAATGCGCAAGAAGTGGTGGTTATTGGGCCGGGGCTTGGCCAGTCCGATGACAGCCAAAAACGGATTGAAGACATGGTGTCCCTGTGCCAATCGCGTCAACAACAGATGGTGCTCGATGCCGATGGTCTCAACTGGTTGGCCAAGTCTCAGATTTATGATGCCCAGTGGGTACTCACACCCCATTCCGGTGAAGCGGCACGTCTGTTGGGCTGGGAGGAGGTTGCACGGGTCGAGGCGGACCGTGTGTCTGCTGCACAGGAAATTCAGCGGCGATACGGTGGCATCTGTGTGTTGAAAGGACCAGGCACCGTGGTATGTGGTGCTGACCAACTGTGGATAAACAGTTCAGGCACACCGGGTATGGCTCGGGCAGGCATGGGCGATGTGCTGGCGGGGATGGTCGGTGGTTTACTGGCCCGCTATCCAACCAATGAGGTCATAGCAGTGGTCGCAACAGCCGTTTGGATGCATGGTGTCGCGGGTGAACGGGCACAGCAGACCCAACATCAGGAATCAATGCAGGCCGTGGATCTGATCACAGAGCTATCAGCCGTTTGGCATGACATGATCGTTCAGAACCAATAGCGCTAACACGCGGCAATGTCGGATAACAAACAGCACTAGAGCAGGGTATTAAACACCAGTCGAATGGCAACGCCGATGAGTAGCACACCCAAAATTTGTTCTATCCGGTGCATCCAGCGCTTTAAAAAGAGCGTCGTCGTCTTATGGCCCATCACAGCCGCAACCAAACAATACCAAGCGAGGTCGATTACCGCAGCCGTGGTTGAATACAACATCTTAACGGCCACGGAGCTGGTCGCGTCTACAAACTGGCTAAACAGTGCAAGAAAAAACACCGCAATTTTGGGGTTGAGAAAGGCGACTAAAAACCCTGAATAGAATGCCTGCCGTGGTGAACGCTGATTTTGGAGCACCACCTCATCGTTTAGAATAGGGCTGCTTCGGAACGATTGAATGCCCAACCAAAATAGAAATGCGGCGCCAACCAATTGCAGGGTCTGAAAGAGTACTGGCTGGTGCTGTAAAATGACCGCCAATCCCAAGACGCTTGCTGAGGCATAGATGCCCACGCCTATGCCATGTCCAATGCCTGTCATCATGCCATGCCAACGCGACCCTGCCAGGGTGTTCTTCATCACGACGGCCAAACTGGGACCAGGAGACATTGCGCCCAATACGCAAATAGAGACAATCGTGATCCAATGGCTAAAAAGCATGAACAGTTCCTTTGTAAGGTGTTTTAAAATCGGTCGGAAGGCTTTATAGCAGATAAGGCTGGCGCTGTGAACGCTGTGTTTGAAAACTACGACCAAACGACTGATGTGAAGCTTAAACGGTCAGGTAGGTGACGCTGGGTGCGCAAGCAGTCGCTCGGTGCTAAAATGCAACGAGGTTGTAACGGGATGGACGAGGGATGGCTTGGTTTGTTTATATTGTGGTCTGTGCCGACGAGAGCCTCTATACGGGTATCACGACTGATGTGTCACGCCGTGAAACGGAGCACAACGGTTCAACACTGGGTGCAAAATATACCCGTGTACGCCGACCCGTTAAAATAGTCTACCAGGAATCAGTTGCAACAAGGTCAGAAGCGATGCAGCGAG
>CAWUUZ010000199.1:0-7543 GCA_963925745.1 uncultured Pseudomonadales bacterium | reverse complement strand
TCGGGTTCATTAGAATCTAACACTGAAATCGGTAATGTACTGGGTGCCAATGTCGCGACCAACATCACCTATCCAAATGCCTTGGCTGTGAACCTGCCAGTTAACAATGCGGCAGCTTCTTCCTTGGCAATTGGTTTTACGGCCCTGGATTACGTACTTGATTTGGAATTGTCAGCGATGGAATCTAACGGTAATGCGGAGATCGTTTCCCAGCCTAAGATTTTGACTGCTGATGGTCGTACCGCAAAAATCCTGAGCGGTACCGAAATACCCTTTACCAATGCGTCGGGTGAAACATCGTTCCGTGATGCACTGCTGTCACTTGAGGTGTTACCACAGATTACGCCTGACGGACGTCTGGTCTTAGATCTTGTCGTCACACAGGATTCTGTGGGTGACATCATCGGTGGCAACGTCACCATTAACAAGAACCAGCTGACGACTCAGGTATTGGTAAACAACGGTCAAACCATCGTGTTAGGTGGTGTGTTCCAGAGCCAGGACGTAGAGCGGGTCGACAAGACACCATTCTTGGGTGATCTGCCATATATCGGCCGGCTGTTTTCACGTACCACGACATCAACCGAGAAAAACGAGTTGCTGATATTTATCACACCAAAATTGGTTGAAGAGCAACTGTCGGGCGGTTAATGCAGGCGATACCTAATATCTATTTAGTGGGTCCAATGGGAGCGGGTAAAACGACCATTGGACGCCAACTAGCAAGTGCCATAGGCCATGCTTTTCATGACTCCGACGCAGTCGTTGTGGAAAAAGCGGGTGCGGATATTCCTTGGATTTTTGATCTGGAAGGCGAGACGGGGTTTCGCCAACGGGAAGAGCATGTCATTGACACGCTCACCCAGCAATCAGGCATTGTTTTGGCGACTGGCGGTGGTGCCATTCTGTCAGAGAATAATCGAAAGAATCTGCGTGGCCGAGGTGTGGTGGTGTATCTCAAGACCTCTATTCGTTACCAGCTGTTTCGAACGCAGAAGGATCGAAACCGACCCCTATTGCTCAAAGGAAACCGCCGAAAGATTTTGACGGATTTGTTAACGGCCAGAGAGCCGCTTTATTTGGAAACTGCCGACTTGGTGGTTTCTACTGATAAATCGAATCCCAGAGTGATCATTGGGTCAATTTTGAACTATTTGGATGCGCATCCATGAGTACGAATCTCACAGTAGTACCGGTTTCACTGGGAGACCGTAGTTATCCAATCGTTATCTCCCCGCATTTATTAGACGACGACATTTCGCACGATTGGCTCGCCGATAAAATCCGTGGCAAGTCTGTGTGCATCGTGACCAACGAAACGGTCGCACCGCTCTATCTGGCGAAACTCAAAAAACACCTCACCGCTTACGACGTCCATGACGTGATCTTGCCTGACGGCGAAGCCTTTAAAAATTTAGACACCCTCAATATGATATTTGATGCCCTGCTGCAGAAGGCCCTAAACAGACAGGTCTGTTTGATTGCACTTGGGGGTGGCGTGATCGGTGATATGACTGGTTTTGCGGCAGCGAGTTACCAAAGGGGTGTGGACTTTATTCAGGTTCCAACCACGCTGTTATCTCAGGTAGATTCCTCTGTGGGTGGCAAAACGGGTGTGAACCACCAACGTGGTAAAAACATGATTGGCGCGTTCAAGCAGCCGCGCTCGGTGTTGATCGATACCGCGACCCTGTCGACGCTGTCAGAGCGTGAATACGCAGCGGGTATGGCTGAAGTCATAAAGTATGGTTTAATTTGGGATGCAGACTTTTTTGATTGGCTCGAAACGCATCAGTCCTTATTAAAGGCGCGAGATCCTGCAACCCTGGTTGCTGTCATTGCACGCTCCTGTGAAGCGAAGGCGCATGTTGTGGCTGCTGATGAAACAGAGCAGGGAATACGTGCCATACTGAACTTTGGCCATACATTTGGCCATGCCATTGAGTCGCATGTGGGCTATGGTCATTGGTTACATGGCGAGGCGGTTTCTGTGGGCATGCTTATGGCGACGCGCATGTCTGAAGCGCTCGATAACACCAATGTCTTTGCCAGATTGACAGCATTGCTCGATTATTTTAATTTGCCATTGCAACCACCTGCAGGCATGTTAAAGAAAGATTTTATGACCTATATGGCAGTGGATAAAAAAAATATAACCACTGCTATTAGGCTGGTGCTGCTCGAAGAGCTTGGGCGCGCCGTAACAACCAGTGATTATTCTCAGCAACGGTTAGCTGACGTATTTGAATTTTATGGGGCATGACCTGTCATTTGTCAGTACCCAAGGGAGCTAGGTAATGACCAACGCCGGCAATAGCAAGTTTTTGGATATCTTCGGCTTGAAGCGTGATCCATTTAGCCTTGAGAATGCCTACAGTCCTGTTGGCAAAAGGCATGAAGTGCTTGAGCAGATGGTGCATCTCAACCAATTCAGCAACCTGGTTGTAGCGGTTGTAGCGCCCAAGGGCTATGGCAAGTCAGTCCTGTTTGACATCTTGGCCAAGCAGCTCAAGGCTGAAAAAGACCTCATCGTAACCCAATTTTCCCTCTCAAGCCGTGTTTCAGGTATGTCGTTGTTGCAGCGTCTAAGCGAAGAATGGAAGCTTGAAGCGCCATCCGTGAATCGCGAAACCCTGTTAAGGCAGTTGCGAAACGATCAACTCAAGCGCGCTACCGTTGGCATGCGCCACTGTATCATTATCGACAATGTCGAGTATGTTGACCAAGATGGCCTCAGGGCGCTGCAGTCTCTTACCACCGGCTTGCCTGATGACCGTTCAATAGGGCTAACCCTGTTTTGTGATGAGCGCGTTATCGATTTGCGCAGTATTTTTCAGCCAATAGAAAGCCTGCATATTATTCGTCTGCAAGCCCTGTCTCAACGTGATGTCTTTGCCTTTATTAAAGACCACTTCAGAATAGCGGGTGGCAAAAAAAGCGTACCGCTGCCGCCTGATGTGATCGAAAATATCGCCGTTGATTCTGAAGGCGTGCCGGCTCGCATCATTGAGTTAACGCGTGAATATATGAAGGCGCAGTCAAGTGCCATGGGCAACCATCCTGAATTTGAGCTCACCCGAAATAACCGCATTGCGATTGCCGTTGTAGCAGGTGCCGTTTTACTGGGCGGCGCTTCATACCTGTTGCAGACACAGGTCTTTAACCCCAAGAGCATCCAACCGAACACCGTTCAGATCTCTACAGACGTTAAATCCCTGGTGGCAACAGTGCCAGCGGACCAGCAAGCACCGCCAAAAACGGTTGTTGTGCCTGTAGCCACATCCAAACCCGTTGTAAAACCGACGCCAGTTGCAGCAGCTGTAACACCTGCTGTAGTAAAGCCTGCAGCTGTAACACCTGCAGCAGTGACGCCGACACCAGAGCCTGAAACTGCAGCAGTATCAAAGGCACCGGTGGTAACGCCAGCAACGGTTGCTGTAGAAGCGGTTGCTGTAGAAGCGGTTGCAAAACCCGTCGCTGTTGTATCAGCCCCGCAACCCAAAACCGTTGTATCCAGTGCTGTCGCAACTGGTATCCTGGGACCGGTTTCCCGAACCTGGTTACAGCGAGCAGATGCCAATAACTTTACGATCCAGATCGTGGCTTCGCATCAAGAAAGTGCGATCAGGAAGTATATTGATGCACAGAAAAATCCAGAACAATTCGATTACGTGAAGTCGAGCCTCGATGGCAGCGATTGGTTTATTGTGGTCTATGGCGCCTATGCAACCAACGCGGAAGCAAAGGCCGTCATCGCCCAGTTGCCTGATGCGGTAAAAGAGAAACAACCCTGGGTTCGTTCTGTCGGTGCCATTCGTCCCGCGGGCTAAACTTTAGTCGCAGCATCCACCCAGACACCTACTGATAAAAAAGGATCCTTCTCAGGATCCTTTTTTGCGTTCTGTGTTTTAGAAAATACCGTCAGGTGGGCTGTTGGTTGACCAGCCACATCGCCATCTGGGTGAGAATGTCCCGTTTCAAGGGGTTTAGAGGGTGTTGTTTGTTTAAAACAGCAGCGCAGAACCGGTTTTTTTCCCTTAATTTTTCACGCATTTCGCCCCCTATTTGACCGATGCCAAGCCCTTACTAGGCCCCTATAACCCAAAAATGGGACGTTGTATTCCATTTGGTTATGTATATGCGCTTTCATGTAAGCATATGTTATTTGATTGAGGGTTTAGCCCAAATCGGCTAAACTCATTCGCCACTTGACGTGAACAGTGGTGGTGCTTGGAAATAGGTTTAAGTTGTTGATGCAGTAAGGGTGTTCGATAATAAATGAGAACCGTGTTGGAGCGATGCCACTATGAGTAAAGGTTTGTTTAATCGGGAAGAATTCCGTGACAACTGTGGCTTTGGTTTGATAGCCCATATGCAGGGCACTCCAAGTCACGATTTGTTAGAAAAAGCCATTGGGTCTTTGACCTGTATGACGCACCGTGGCGGTATTGCCGCTGACGGAAAAACCGGTGATGGTTGCGGTCTGTTGATTCAAAAGCCAGATGCCTTTTTGCGTGCCGAAGCCAAAAAGTTGTTCAATGTGGACCTTGAGTCTCGCTATGCGGTGGGAATGGTTTTTCTGTCCCAAGATGCAGACACAGCCCGGCTCGGTCAAGATACCCTCGATCAAACGCTCACCAATCAGGGACTCACGGTTGTCGGTTGGCGCGATGTCCCTACCAACCTCGATTGCCTCGGACCCATGGCGCTTGACGTGATGCCAACGATTCGCCAGGTGTTTGTTCAGGGTAAATCGCTGACAGAACAATCCTTTGCCGCAAAACTGTTTTCTGCCCGTCGTCTGGCTGAAAAGGCGATGCATGAAGATGCCTCACAATTTTATGTCTGTTCCCTTGCCGAGAGAGTGCTGTCCTATAAGGGCCTGATGATGCCGGTGGATTTGCCGAGCTTCTATCCCGATCTGGGAAATCCAGAACTCCAAACTGCCATCGTGGTTTTTCACCAACGCTTTAGTACCAACACCATGCCGCTCTGGCCCCTGGCACAGCCTTTCCGTCATATTGCCCACAATGGCGAAATCAATACCATTTCTGGCAACCGCAATTGGGCGCGCGCCCGTCAACCCAAGTTTAAAACAGACCTGATCCCCAACCTCGAAATGCTCCACCCCGTGGTCAATACCACGGGTTCGGACTCATCATCGATGGATAACATGTTTGAGCTTTTGCTAACCGGTGGCATGGATATCTATCGTGCCGTCCGAACCATGATTCCACCCTCATGGCAGAATGTTGACCACGTCGATAACGACCTCAAAGCCTTTTACGAACTCAATTCCATGCACATGGAAGCCTGGGATGGGCCTGCGGGAATCGTCTTGACCGATGGCCGTTATGCGATGTGTCTGCTCGACCGAAACGGACTGCGCCCAGCGCGTTGGATGATTCACAAAAATGGCTATATCACCATTGCCTCGGAAACCGGTGTTTGGGGCTATGAGTCCGAAGACGTGATCGCCAAAGGGCGTGTAGGACCGGGTAGAATTGTCGCGGTTGATACCCAGACCGGTGAATTTCTTGAAACGGAAGAAATCGATAAGCGTCTTAGCTCTCGGTATCCCTACAAGCAATGGCTGCGCAAGCATGCTGTTCGGCTGCGAACCAACCTCGATCTCTCAGAAGAGGTAGATGGCGCGACCTTTAAACCAGAAAAATTATTGGTTCATCAGAAGATGTTTCAGGTGACCCGAGAAGAACGTGAGCAAATACTGAGGCCCTTGGCAGAGCTGTCACAGGAAGCCGTTGGGTCCATGGGCGATGATGCGCCTATGGCGGTATTGTCACAGCGTATTCGTCCGCTAACAGATTATTTCCGTCAGCAGTTTGCCCAGGTCACCAATCCGCCGATCGATCCAATACGTGAATCGGTGGTGATGTCTTTAGAAACCTGTTTGGGGCCTGAGCAAAACCTCTTTAGTCCCTCAGAAGATTCCGCAAGGCGTTTGATTCTGGCGTCACCCATTTTGTCGCCGCTCAAATACCAGACCCTGTTGCACATTGACAGAGCGGAGTTTTCCCACAAAATTTTGGATGCGACCTATGATCCAACCGAATCACTAGAAACCGCCGTACTGGATCTGGCCAATGCCGCTGAAGCGGCATCTCGCCAAGGCGTTGGCATTGTGATTCTGTCCGACCGCAAACTTGAGAATGGCAGGGCGCCGATACCGGCCCCCATGGCAACAGGTGCTGTTCACCACCGCTTGGTGGATACGGGTTTACGATGCAATACCAACATTGTTTTGGATACGGGCGCAGTGCGCGATCCGCACCAGTTTGCCGTCGTGATTGGCTTTGGGGCGACAGCCGTCTATCCCTACCTGGCCTATGAAGTGCTGGCCGATATGATTCGTCAGGGTGAACTGGGGGGTAATCCCATTGCGCTCTATAAAAGTTACCGCAAGGGCATCAACAAGGGTCTGTTAAAGATCATGTCCAAGATGGGCATCTCTACCATTGCTTCTTACCGCGGTGCCCAGTTATTTGAAGCCATCGGTTTGGCTGACGCCGTGGTAGACCTCTGTTTTAAAGGGGTTCCTAACCGCATTAAGGGCGCTGGTTTTGACTGGTTTGGTTCTGAGTTACAGACCTTGGTGGCCTTTGCCAATAAGAAATTCAAACCGATCTTGGCGGGCGGTTTTCTGAAGTATGTTCACGACAGTGAATACCATGCCTTCAATCCCGATGTGGTGCATGCCATTCAGCAGGCCGTGCAGAACAATGATCCGGTGGCCTACCGCAGGTTTGCGACACTGGTCAACGGACGTGATCCAGCCACCTTGCGAGACTTACTCCGCATTGTGCCTGGGCAATCAATACCGCTAGATCAGGTCGAGACGGCCGCTTCGCTATTCAGCCGTTTTGACACTGCCGCCATGTCATTGGGCGCGTTGTCACCAGAGGCGCATGAAGCCTTGGCAGTGGCGATGAATGAACTGGGTGGACGCAGTAACTCGGGCGAGGGCGGAGAAGATCCAGCCCGTCATGGCACCATCAAGCGGTCTAAAATAAAACAGGTTGCCTCGGGGCGTTTTGGCGTTACACCGGAATACCTGGTCAGTGCTGAGGTTATTCAGATCAAGGTGGCTCAGGGCGCAAAACCGGGCGAGGGTGGTCAGTTGCCAGGTGGCAAGGTGAATAAGCTGATTGCAGAACTGCGTTACGCGGTTCCAGGCGTTACCTTGATTTCACCACCACCGCACCATGATATCTATTCCATTGAAGATTTGGCTCAGCTGATTTTTGACCTAAAACAGGTCAATCCAACCGCATTGATTTCGGTAAAGCTGGTGTCTGAACCGGGCGTCGGAACGATCGCAGCCGGGGTTGCCAAGGCCTATGCCGATTTAATCACCATCTCTGGTTATGACGGCGGTACAGCAGCCAGTCCCCTGACTTCTATTAAGCATGCAGGCTCTCCCTGGGAACTGGGTTTGAGTGAGGCGCAACAGACACTGCGTGGCAACCAATTGCGCGGCCGCGTGCGGCTACAGACCGATGGTGGTCTAAAAACGGGCTTGGAT
>CAWUUZ010000198.1:0-4512 GCA_963925745.1 uncultured Pseudomonadales bacterium | reverse complement strand
CGTAGAGACCCTGGTTGTAAAAGTAGCTACCCAATTCCTTGCCTACAAAATCGAGCAGAAACTCTGCATCGAATCCACCCAATTCAATTCCCACTTCCTGCTGCAGATAATCCTGAAGTTTTGAGACCATGATCTTCTTTTGACCTGGACCTATTTTTATCTCTTCCACTGCGTCATTCCCCAGTTCCTATGTTGTCTGTTTTGATTCCAACCAGCCGTTACCGACACGCAGACTACCGTCCCAGACGGGGCCAAACCGTACCTTGGTAAATAACGGGTGAAAAAATCCAGTGCCTCATCCGACAGTGAATTCGACAAAGCATAGCTGCATTGCCCAAAGCCCGAACCCGCTAGAAAAAGAAACCAACTATTGGGTTTAAATCACTGTAAAGGTACACTGCGATTCCTTTTCTCATTGAGACTGAATTATGCTGCTTTCGGCTGATTGGTACCCGCTTGTTAAATCTATTCACATGGCTACTGCCATTCTGTCTATCGTTGGCTTTGCCATTCGCGGTCTGTTGATGGCGGCCAACCACCCTGTGATGAAACAGAAGTGGATTCGCATCGTACCCCATATTAACGACACCTTCCTGTTGGTAGCTGCAATATGGTTGGTATTATTTTTACACCGATATCCCTTTATGGACCCTTGGGTTACCGCAAAATTATTGGGTTTGGTGGCCTACATTGTGTTTGGCACCTGGGCACTTAGGAAGGGAAAAAACATACCGCAACGCGTGGTGTACTTTATATTGGCCTTGGCAAGCGCCGGTTATATTCTGGGTGTTGCCATCAGCAAATCCATCACACTGGGCTTATTCTAGGTTAGACCTCGTCTGAACCCATCTGCAGATGCCCTCGCTACGGCTTGGGCATCTCATATTCAAGCCAAATAACATCGTGATAGCGGTCGAACTTACGGCCTACTTCGTGAAATGTCCCACACACTGTAAACCCCAAACGCTCGTGTAAGCCGACAGAAATGTCGTTTGGTAAGGTGATACAGGCCAACACCCGATGAACATCCTGCAAAGCCAACTGCGCCAACAGGTGTCTCAAAAGCATTTTCCCAAGCCCTTGCCCCTGGGCCTCTGGCAATAAATACAGGCTATTCTCTACACTGGGGTCGTAGGCTGCCTTGGATCGAAACGGCATGCTGGCGGCATACCCAAGCACGGTATTACCGCGCTTTGCTACCCACAGTTGGTGCCGGCTGTTTGCTGAAAACTGTTCAAACCATGGGCGGCGTGTCTCAGCCGTATAGGGTGTGACATCAAAGGTAATTGCGGTGTCACGGATATAGCCATTGTAAATAGCGACAATTTGCTCAAGGTCAGATACCTGACCCTGCACAAGACTGATGAGGCCTAATGACGCTTCCCCCTGCGCCATTAAACGACACTCACACCTGCTGCCTGACGGTCAGCGTGATAAGACGAGCGTACCAATGGACCACTGGCAACGTTTTTAAAGCCCAGCTCATAGCCGAACAGCTCAAGGTCTTTAAACTCTTCAGGTGTGACGTAGCGGTCAATCGCCAAATGCTCGCGTGATGGCTGCAAATATTGTCCGATGGTGACCATATCAACATCGTGTGCCTTAAGGTCCCTCATCACCTCTTTGATTTCTTCTAGGGTTTCACCAATACCTACCATGAGCCCAGACTTGGTTGTTACGTCTGGACGACGCTGTTTAAACACTTTCAACAAATTCAAAGAGTGCTGGTAGTCAGAACCTGGACGCGCCTTCTTATACAGACGAGGCACCGTTTCCATATTGTGGTTTAACACATCGGGCGGCATAACAGCCATGATATCAATGGCAATATCTAGGCGACCTCTAAAGTCTGGCACTAGGGTTTCAATCGTGATACCTGGCGCGCGGCTGCGGGTTTCTTCGATACAGCGGTTAAAATGTGAGGCGCCCCCATCGCGTAAGTCGTCACGATCAACCGATGTGATAACCACATACTTCAGGCCCAAATCCGCAATCGCTTCAGCCATGTGCACTGGCTCATTCTCGTCCAAGGGGTTTGGTCGACCATGGCCCACATCGCAAAATGGACAGCGACGCGTACAGATATCACCCATGATCATAAAGGTGGCAGTACCGTTACTAAAGCATTCACCTAGGTTTGGACAGCTGGCTTCTTCACAAACCGAATGCAGCTTGTGGCTACGCAATTTCTCCTTGATTCTGCCCACTTCGGCATTATTGCCCAAGCGTACTTTGATCCAAGAAGGTTTACGCATCACATCAACGGTGGGTATGACTTTAATTGGAATGCGAGCGACCTTGTCTGCACCGCGTAACTTGACACCCTGCATTTTGTTGGCTGGTTTTTGGGTCAAATCTGTCATTCACATTTCCTCAAAATTTGCTGCATAGGTAACAGTTGTTACAGAGAGTTGTGTAGCCAATGCCGTTGCCAATTCATGTTTGACGTGTTGCATATTGGGTGTTTCAACGAAATCTTTTAGTTGAATCATTTTCAATCCCGCATAACCACAGGGGTTAATGCGTAAGAAAGGTTCAAGACTCATATCAATATTTAAAGCCAAACCGTGGAAGGAGCGCCCTTTCTTAATCCGCAAACCAAGGGATGCAATCTTACTTCCGTTAACATAGACCCCAGGCGCATCGGATTTTGAGGCCGCTGTGACACCATAGGAAGCCAGGGTATCGACAATCGCCTGCTCTATACCCGTTACGAGCTGCCGAACGCCCAATTTGGCACGCTTAATATCAATCAAAATATAGGCAACCAGCTGGCCTGGTCCGTGGTAAGTCACCTGACCACCGCGGTCAACCTTAACCACCGGAATATCGCCCGTGTCGAGCAAGTGTTCCTGCTTACCTGCCTGTCCTTGGGTAAAAACAGGGGGGTGTTCCAACAGCCAAATTTCGTCCACCGTTTCAACATCACGTTGTTCAGTGAAGGTTTGCATTCTATGCCACGTAGACTGATACGGCACCATGCCCACATCGCGGACAACCAATTCAGATATCATTACAGCACCATTTTAACGCGAGAATCGGCTTTCAAGCGTACATGGAGATCCTCTAACTGATCCTTCCCGGTAGCCGTAATCCAAACATTAACCGATACAAAGTTGCCCTTGGCACTGAGTTTTGTGGTGGTCTTACTTCGATCATAGCCAGGTGCGACCTGTTCAACGATTTCCTCGACGGTTGATTGAAAACCGTCGGTAGCGTCACCCATGATTTTGATGACGTAATCGGGGCACGGAAATTCAATCTTGGGCTTTTCTTGTTCTGTCATTGGGCTCTCACATCATTTTGCCTGTATCAGCAAAAAAGACTTCAATTCATTAGGTTAAAGAAAAACAACAGGATGTAATCCCAGATACGGCTAAAAAATCCCGCTTCAGGAATGTCTGCAAGGGCAACCAATGAACGTTCCAAAACGACCTTATCATCCAGAGTCACAACAAGGGTTCCGAGCACATCACCGATAAAAATGGGTGCTTCTATCACTGGCTGGATCGTTATTTGCGCCTTGAGTTGGCTGTCCTCACCCTTTGGATAGGTGACGATTGCGTTGCTCTCTAAGCCCAAATCAATGGTGTCTGACAAGCCGGCCCATACCTTACTGGTATTGAGGGCGGTAGCCGCTGTGTAGAGCTCGCGTGTGGTAAAATAACGAAAGCCGTAGGACAGCAACTTTAAACTTTCCTGTTCACGGGCAGACTCACTGGATGCACCCATAACCACTGAAATCAAACGCATGCCGTCCTCAGTCGCTGAGGCGACCAAGCAATAACCGGCCTTTGAGGTATGACCCGTCTTCAAACCATCGACGTTGGGCGCCCGCCACAGCAATGAGTTGCGGTTGCTTTGGGTGATCTTGTTGTAGGTGAACTCGCGTTCAGAATAAATGGGATAAAATTCCGCATGATCGGTCACAATTTTTTGGGCCAATATGGCCAGATCACGCGCTGTTGAATAATGGTCGTCGTGGGGCCAGCCAGAGGCATTCACATAGTGGGTATTGGTCATCCCCATCGCTGCGGCGTATTGGTTCATCATACCAGCGAAGGCATCTTCAGACCCTGCAATGTGCTCAGCCAAAGCGATGGCTGCGTCGTTTCCAGATTGAATGATCAATCCCCGCAATAGGTCTTCAATCGTGACCTGCGTATTCACCTCAACAAACATTTTTGAACCACCCCAACCCCAGGCTTTTTCACTGATGGTGGTGGTGTCTGACATCGCTATTCGACCAGCCATGATCTCGCTTTCAACGATATAGGCAGTCATCAATTTGGTTAAACTGGCAGGCGGCAATTTCTCGTCAGCATTGTCCGACACAATCACATGCGCGCTGTTCGCATCCATGAGGATATAACCAGAGGCGCCAATCGCTGGAGCCGCAGGAATGATGGCAGCCTGAACCGTCACTGACATGAGCAAGCTGAGAATCAGAAGCGGCTGTAGGGTGTAGCGCGATATTTGACTTAACATTGCAAATCCTGTCTTTCATAAACC